>DASVGA010000147.1:0-3836 GCA_036379795.1 Actinomycetota bacterium
CGACTCCGCCGGTTCCCGGTGGTACTCGAAGTGGTTGCCGTCGGGAACGATGAACCGTCCGCCCCACGCGAACCCCCACCGCTCCATCACACGTACCAGCCTGGGGTCCTGATCGGGCGGCATCGCGTAGTAGTTGCCGGCGACGTTGAGGTCGACCGCGATGCCCCAGGAATGATGGGAGAGCATGGCCGACGGGTCGCGGTTGATCAGGCGGGGAGCGAAGCACCCGTCGTAGGTCTCGATCGTGCCGGCCAGGCCGCGCTCGCGCAGCTCGCGCATCGCGCCGCGCAGGGCGCCGATGACCGAGCGATGACACGTGACGCGTCCGAGCAGCGGGAGCCGGGTGGTGACGAGATGCTCGGCGACCCACCCGGGTTCCAGATCGAGGTAGCCGGGGCGGCCGGGCTCGGGCCGGGCCGCGAACTCGCCGAACAGCGCCTTGGTCCGGGCGGTGGAGAGCACCGCGTCGCCGGGGCGCAGCAGCGGCGTCTCGCTCGCCGTGCGCACCTGCACCCGGGCGGCCGCCCCGAGCTCGTCGGGCAACAGCGAGCGCAGCAGGGGTCTCAGGGTTGCCGAGCGCATCCGGTGACCGTCGGCGGGGCGCAGCAGCAGGTACCGGTCCGAGCGCGCACCGATCGCGCGACCCGTGTCGCGCGAGACCATCAGCTCGGCGCCGCCGATCGCCGCGTCCGGCAGCACGGCCGCGACCCGCACCGTGCGGCCGCCGGTGAACCGCATCACCGCGCCGGGCCCCAGGTTCCGCAGCGACGCCGAGGTCGCGCTCAACACGCCCTGGCCCGACGCGATCGGTGCCGCGAGCTCGCGGTCGTGGGCGCTCAGGAACACGCCGAACGATGCCGGGTCGACCGCGATCGTGTCGATCGGAAGCCGGTACGGCGCCCGCGTGCGATCGACGACCTCGCCCGAGGCGCTCCACGAGCGCTCGAGCCATGCGTGGTCCTCGGCGACGGTCGCGACCGGACCGGTCTCGGCCAGCGCCCGCACGCGATCGTCGAACCCGGCCGGCAGTCCGCCGGGAACCCAGGCGAGGAAGGTCGTGGCCGGCGCCGCGGTCGCCGGGCTCGCGGTCGGGTCGTCGACCCCGGGCGCGGCGCCTCCCTGGATCGCGACGGTCACGACCGCGCCCACCACGAGCCCGGCGAGCGTCGCGGCGAGCGGCCGAACGACGCGGTTCAGGGCAGCGGCCTTCCCTGCACCGGGATCGAGGCCGCGATCTCGAGCAACGATGCGACAGGCAGGTTGGACTCGAGGAGCAGGGTGGTGTCGCTCCCGACGATCGTGATGCGCCGCCCCCGCGTGGCCGTGGCTTCGGCGTAGTAGCCGACGCCGTCACCGGCCAGCGTGATCGGCGTCGCGCCGGGTGCGACCAGCCCGGCGTGCAGCCCCGCGCGCTCTCCGATCCGCAGATGATCGAGCCCGTCGGCGTAGACGAGCAGCGAGTCGAAGGAAGCCTCGCTCCCCGTCGCTGGCGCCACCGACGACTCGAGCCGGAGCTCGCCGGTGAACGTGGGCGTGGCCGGCCGGCGCCCGATGAGCTCCGCGAGCTCGCCGATCGTGAGGGGGCTCGGCTGTTCGCTCCGGATCTCGAACAGGGAGGCATCGGGAGGCCCGGCACCGACACCGGTCGCGACCACGTCGAGGATCGGCACGGTCGCGGCCTCGACCGGCAGCCCGAACCGCAGCTCCCACGCTCGACGCCGCTCGCTCGACGCCGGGTAGACGGTGATGCGCCTCGGCACCCATCCCTCGGCGTCGAGCTGCACCTCCACGCGGTCGCCACCGAAGAACGGCCGCCAGGTGCTCGCCGGGGTGGCCGCGCCCGCCCCCGCGAGCTTGTCGATCCACAGGAACGGGAACATCGCCTGCGCCCGCGCGAACGTGAGCCGCAGGCGCACCACCTGCGCCCCATCGACACGCTCGGTGCCGAGCACGTCGACGCCCCGGGCTGACGCGAGGGTCGCCACCGGCACCATCAGGTCGGTCGGCGTCGCGCCGGAGGTCAGGGTGGTCGTGGTGGGTGGACAGGCAGCGTCGATGGGGCCCTCCGGGCATCCGCTCGGACCTCGGCGGAACGTCACGGCTCCGTTCTGGATGTACGTCAGGTCGCTCGAGACCGAGGCCGTCGTGCTCGCCGGGTAGGTCGTGCGATCGATCACGTCGAGACGGAAGCGTTGGGGGGCGAGGAATGCCACGCGCACGTCGAGGCGGCGTTCGGGCACCTCGGAGGAGAACCCGCGTTCGACCACACTGAAGGTTCCGTCGAACGACTTGAGCGCCGGCGCGGCGGCACGCACCCCGAGCACGACGGCGTTCGCCGAGATCGCATCGCCGTCGTTGGCAGGGAACGGTCCGCCGACGAGCACGCTTCCGACGATCGCACCGGCGAGGAGCGCGGCCGCGACCGGCATCGCTCGTTGCCAACGGGGCACCGCCTGATCGTGCAGGCGCCGCGGGGCGGGAGCGTGCGGCGGCGTGGGCGGCACGTTGCGCATCTCCCGCTCGAGCTCCCCGACGATGCTCGCGACGAGGTCCGGCACCGGCTCCGCCGGACCGATGCGCACGACCGCGCGTACGCGTTCGGCCGATGCGGCGAACGCGCGGCACCGCACGCACGTAGCGAGGTGCTCCTCGACGTCGAGCGGTGCTCGGGGTTCGGGCGGCTCGGCGTCCATGCGAGCGGAGATGGCGCGCTGCACGCGATCGCAGATCATCGCGCCCGCCCCTCGCCCTCGACGAACCCGTCCGCCTCTACCGCCCCGGCTTCCTCGGCCGGCTCCCGGTCGGTGATCGCCGCACACAGTGCCTTGCGCGCCCGGAACATGCGGCTCTTGACCGTGCCGGTCGCGACCCCGAGCACGTCGGAGGCTTCCTGGTAGTTCAGGCCGAAGACCTCGACCAGCAGGAACGTCTCGCGGTGCTCGGTCGAGATCGACCGCAGCGCCGCATCGAGCTCGGCGTGTGCGGTGGCGTCGCCGATCGAGCCTTCCACCTCGCGGTCGTGCTCGTGCAGCAGGGGGAATCGCCGCCGCCTGAGCGCGTCCATCGCACAGTTGCGCGTGATCGCGAATAGCCACGACCCGAACTTGCGATCGCCGCGGAACCCTTCGATGAACCGGAACGCCCGCAGGAACGCGTCCTGCGTCACGTCGTCGGCGAGGTCGCGATCGCGCGTCAGGTGCCAGGCGAACCGGTACACGTCGGCCTGGAACTCGCGAACCAGCTGCTCGAACGCGGGCAGCTCGCCGCGACGGGCTCGGTCCAGCGTGCGGGGGTCGGCGTCACGCACCCGTGTCCTCTGTGGCTCGTCTGGGTCGTCGAGTGGCCGTCTGGTCACGCAAGCCTAGGCCTCGGCGCTGCTACTCCGCCAGGGCCACGGCTGGCAGGGGATCGACCCCGATGATGGGATCGACCACCGGGGTCGGCACCGTGACGCTCGCCTCACCGGTGCCGAGGTCGAACAGGGCGATGCGTCCGTCGCCCGCCACGTACAGCCCCGACCCGTCGAGCGCGAGCCCGAGGCCCGAGACCGGAAGCGGTGACGCCCACCGATCGGCGACCGTGAGCCCGGCCACGTCGATCGCGGTCACCGTTCCCGGCGAGGTGCCCGAGGCGACGAACAGCGTCGCGCCGTCGCGGCTCACGGCGACGCTCGTGCGCACGGTCGACGCGCCACCGCCCCCGTCGCTGGTGGCGGTCAGGTCGACGTGCGCGGTGCGCTCGACCTCGAGAGTGCGGGTGTTCATGACAGCGATCGTGCCTTCGCGGGCATCGACGATGTAGAGCCACCTGCCGTCGGGCGAGGGCGCGAGCGATTG
>DASVGA010000148.1:0-10678 GCA_036379795.1 Actinomycetota bacterium
TTTCGTTTCAGGAGAGAGCCTGAACATGGCGAAGCGATCGAAGGAGCTCGAACGCGACCTCGAGCAGGAAGCGAAGCTGGTCGAGATCGACGGCGAGTTCTGTGTGCCGGTCGAGGCGAACCAGGCCCGGCACCTCATCGACTGGGGGCCGTTCGAGGCACCTCGCTCCCCGTGGGATATCGCGAGGAAACTCCTGTTGTTCGTGCCCGCGATGTTCCTGTTCATCCTCGCCGTGCAGTTCATGAAGGAGGGCGCGGCCGCCGTCGGCCCGCAGATCGAGGGGCAGTTCCCGTTCGCGAGCGGCGTGTCGACGCTCGGCGCCGGCTGGCTCGGCGCCTACTTCGTGCTCTCCGGCTCACCGGTCGCGGCCACGGCCATCAGCCTCTTCGGCGCCGGCACGCTCACGAAGCTCCAGGGTTTCACGATGCTCTCGGGCTCGCGCCTGGGCGCGTCGTTCATCGTCTTGCTCACCGGCTTCCTATATGCGACGAAACAAGCCAAGGTGCAGCTCGCCGCCGGCGCCTCGAAGGCCGACATGCGACGCAGCCGCAGCGACTCGATCGGCATCGGTATCCAGGCGATGACGATGACCGCGATCGTCTACATGCCGGGCATGTTGATCGGCTACGGCATCATCAAGGCGGGGTGGCTCGACGGGTTCGACCTGCACGCCTCGGGCAAGCTCGACGCGATCCTCGGAACGCTGTGGGGGCCGATCGTCGACTTCGTCTCGGGCAACGTTCCCGGGTGGTCCCTGTTCCTGATCGGGCTCGGGGTCATCCTCGTGTCGTTCAACCTGATCGACCGTGTGCTCCCGCACGTGAGCAGCGACGCGACGGCGTCGAAGCGGGCTGCGTGGCTCAAGCACCCGTGGACGATGTTCTTCCTCGGCTGCGTGGTCGCAACGTTGACCCTCTCGGTGTCGGTCGCGCTCACGGTGCTCGTGCCGCTCGCGGCGAAGGGCCTCATCAAGCGCGAGGAAGCGCTTCCCTACATCATGGGCGCCAACATCACGACGCTCGCCGACACGCTCGTGGTCGCGATGCTGCAGCCGACACCGGAGGCAGCCCAGGTCGTGCTCGCCGAGGCGATCGGGGTCACGATCGTGTCGTTGTTGATCCTCGGATTCGTCTACAAGCCGGTGCAGCGCTCCGTGCTACGCCTCGACGAGTTCCTGGTGGCGAAGAACCGGCGGCTCGTGCTGTTCGTCGGCACCCTCTTCGTCATGCCGCTCGCCCTGCTCGCGACCGGGTTCTTCTACTCGGCGTGAACCACCGGGCCGCGGCAGGTCCCGGCGTAGACTCCGAGCGTGAGCGAGCACACGAGCGCCGGGGTCGGCGCGACGAGCGACGGGAAGGGCACCGCGGCCGAACAGCTCGCTGCCCTCGACCTCTCCGAGGACGAACGACTCGTGCTCGCGAAGGTCGCCGATATCGTGCGGCGCATCAGCTACGGCACGGTCGTGCTGGTGATCCAGGATGGCAAGGTCGTGCAGATCGAGATGGCCGAGAAGTTCAGGCTGCGATGACCGCCCTGGGTGGGGTGCCGCTCGGATCCGCGGAGCGTCGATCATGAGCGACGTGATGACCTCACAGGCGAAGCCCTCTCCTCCTCGGGATGGCTCGCCGCCCAAGCTCGCGGTGCGAGACCTGGTCAAGACGCGCCGGTCGACCAGCGGATCGCTCGTGACCGCGGTCGACCACGTGACGTTCGATGTGCACGTCGGCCAGTTCGTCTGTCTGCTCGGTCCCTCGGGCTGCGGGAAGACGTCGATCCTCAACGTGCTCGCGGGGCTCGATCAGCCCTCGTCGGGACAGGTGTTGCTCGACGGCCGGCCGATCGCCGGACCCGGTCCCAACCGCGCGGTGCTGTTCCAGGAGCCCGCGTTGTTCCCGTGGCTCACGGTGGCGGGCAACGTGGAGCTCGCGCTGAAGCTCACGGGCGTGCCGGGAGATCAACGGCCCGGCCGGGCGCGCCGATGGCTCGAGAACGTCGGGCTCGGCCCGTACGGCGACGCGCAGCCGCACGAGCTATCGGCCGGCATGCGTCAACGCGCCCAGCTCGCGCGCGCGCTCGCGACCGAACCCGACGTATTGCTCGGCGACGAGCCCTTCGGCGCGCTCGACGCGCAGGCACGGGAGCTGCTGCAGGACGAGGTGCAGCGTGTCTGGCTGGAGCGCGGCGGACGCAAGACGTTCGTGTTCGTCACGCACAACGTGCGGGAAGCCGCCCTGCTCGCCGACCGGGTGCTCGTGATGTCGGCCGCGCCGGGACGGTTGCTCGAGGAGGTGCGCATCAGCGCCCCGCGGCCGAGACAGCTCGACGACGTGCTCGTCGCGCGGGTGGTGAGCGACGTGCACGAGCTGCTCATGCGCGAGGTCGGCCGGGCGAGCGCGGAGGGCGGACCCCGATGAGCGCTGTGGCCGAGCGCGACCTGCCGCGCACCGGTGCCCGCCGGGTATGGGACGAGATCGGTCCGCCCATGGCCGGCGTCGCAGGACTGATCGCCATCTGGGCGGCCGCCGCCGCCCTCACGTCGACCGACGGACTGCCGTCCCCCCTCGAGACCTACCGGGCGTTCGTGAGTGGCATCGGCGACGGCACCCTCGTCGAAGCGACCTTCAAGACGTTGATCCGGCTCGTCTTCTCGTTCGCGCTCGCGGTCGTGATCGGCACGGCGCTGGGCGTGGGCTTCGCGCTCAACGAGTTCGCCCATCGTTCGATCCGCCCGCTCGTCGTCGCCCTGCAGATCGTGCCGTTCGTCGCCTGGGTGCCGATCGCCGTGATCTGGTTCGGGTCCACCGAGCGTGCGGTCGTCTTCGTCACCGTGGTCGGCTCGTTCCCGTCGATGACCCTCGCCACGATGGCGGCGATGCGCCAGGTTCCCCCGATCCTCAAGCGCGCCGGCCGCACCCTCGGCGCCGAGGGGTGGACGCTGTACCGCGACGTGATCCTGCCGGCGGCCCTGCCCGGCTTCCTCGCCGGACTCCAGCAAGCGTGGGGCTTCGCCTGGAAGGCGCTCATGGCCGCGGAGCTGATCATCGCCGCGGCGGGCGCCGTCGGGCTCGGTCACCTGCTCGCCCGCGATGCCGAGGACGTGCCGGCCCTGGTGGCCGTCGTGGCGGTGATCGCCGTGATCGGCGTGCTCGTGGAGTACCTGCTGTTCAGCCGCGTCGACCGCCGGGTCCGCAAGCGCCGGGGCCTGCTGGTCGAAGGCTGAGCCGTTCAGCCTTCCTGGTAGACGGCCACGAACCTGCGGTAGTTCTTGGCGATCTGCGCGACGGCCTCCTCGCGCGGCATCGCGCCGTCGACGAAGAACTTCAGCGGGTTCCACCAGATCGAACGTCCGATCGCGAAGCCCTGATACCCGGGCACCTCGCGGGCGGCGCGCAACCACGTGTCGACCGCGGCATCGTCGGCCCCGCGCCCGAGCACGACGCACCCCACCGCGTCACGCCCGCCGATCCGGCACTGTTCCGCGATCGCGGCGCACCGTTCGGGATCGTCGATGCCTTCGATCTTCCACACGTCGGCCTCCACGCCTGTCTCCTGCAACTGGGCGATCGCGACGCGCATGAGATCGGGCCGGATCTCACGGTCGTAGCGCACGCTGTCGTGATCGACGGTCTCGAGCTGGTGCGGTTCGGCGGGCACGAGCAGCTCGAACAGGAAGAGCCGCCCGGTGTGATGCAGCCACTCCGAGAGTTCCTTCAGGCGCATCGCCTGGCGGGCGTTCAGGGCGCCGTCGCCCTCGGGGTTGTAGCGAACGAGCACCTTGGTGAACGTGGGGTCGAAGGCCTGGATGTGTGATGTGTACTCGGTGCCGTATTCGAAGTCGAACTCGTCCTGCCCAGACTTCTCTGCGGGCATCGCGAGCACGAGGCCCGCCTGCTTCGCCTCGTTCGCGACCTGCGTGCCGAACTGCTCGTCGACGAGCACGCCCGCCGACGCCGCGGGCGCACCCTCGCCGAGGGCCCGTTGCAGTCCCTCGAAGATCACACGTTTGGCGTCGATGATCCGTGCTGCGTCGTCGGGGCCCGGAGCGCCCTCGATGCCGAAGAACGTCTTCTGGAACGACCCCCGGTGATCGAAGGCGAGCATGAACAGCGTGCCGTCGTACCCGAGCCTCATCGTCGCCACCCCTCGTGCGTCGTTCGCGTGCCGTCGGTCATGCTACCCACCGGACCGCTCACCCCCGCTCGAACGCATGGACCGGCGTGATCAGCTCTACGGGCACGGGCTGCGCCTCGTCGCGGAAGCGCTCCCCGTCGTCCCGCGAGCCGACGACGAACCCGTAGTGCATCGGGACCGCGAGCGCCGGTCGCATCACCTTCGCGAGCCCGGCCGCCTGCGGCACGTCCATCGTGAAGTGCCCGCCGACCGGCAGGAACGCCACGTCGGTCCGGATCGCGTCGAGCTCGGGTGCATGGTCGGTGTCGCCCGCGTGGTAGTACGTCGAGCCGCCGAGCTCGAGCACGTAGCCGACCCACCCGTTGGCGCGCGGATGGAACTCGAGCGCCTCCTCCCGCGTGTTGTAGGCAGGCACCGTGGTGAACGAGACGCCGGCGACCTCGTGCGTCTCGTCCGGTCGCACCGGTGTGACGTTGCCCGTCAGCATGTTCGCGACGTCGTGCGGCGCGACGATCCTGGTGGCGTCGCCGCGGAGCCGCTCGATCTCGTCGGGGCGGAAGTGATCGTCGTGGGCGTGGGTGATCAGGATCAGGTCGGCGGGCTCGGCGTCGTCGCCGGTCCCCCAGGGGTCGATGTACACCGTGAGTTCGTCGTCCCGCCAGCACAGCGCCGCCTGTCGGAACCATGTGATGCGTTCGAGCATGGGCCCTCCCCGCGTGGACTGCTCGTAGTCTGACCGTCGACATGGTCGAGCGCGAACCGGGAACCGAGCAGCCGTCGGGTGCGCGCGCCGGCCTGTCGCTGCTCCGCCGCAACCGAGACTTCCGGCGGCTGTTCTTCGCCTCGGTGATCTCGCTCGGCGGTGACTGGTTCCTGTTCGTGGCGATCACCTCCTTGATCGTGCAGACGACCGGCCGCGCGATCGACGTCGGGCTCGCGATCCTCGCCCAGGAGCTGGCCTTCTTCGTGGCATCGCCGCCCGCGGGGGTGCTCGTCGACCGGCTCGACCGGCGGAAGCTCATGATCGTCTGCGACCTCGCGCGCGTCGCCGTCTGCGCGTCGTTCCTGCTGGTCGGGCCGGGATCGATCTGGCTCGCCTACCCGCTGCTCGCCCTGCTCTCGGTCTTCGGGGCGCCGTTCGACCCTGCCTTCTCCGCGGCGACGCCGAACCTGGTGGATCCCGAGGACCTGCCGGCGGCCAACGCGCTCTCCGGTTCCTTGTGGGGAACCATGCTCGCGGTCGGGGCTGGCCTCGGCGGCGTCGTCGCGACCGTGCTCGGACGCGATGCGGCCTTCGTGATCGACGCGGCGTCGTTCGCCGCGTCGGCCGCCCTGTTGTGGGGGATCCGCCGTCCCTTCGCCGAGGACCGCGAGCCGGGTCACGAGCATCCGAGGATGCTCGACGCCACGATCGAGGTGTTGCAGTACGCCCGTCGCGACCGTCGGGTGTTCGCCCTGATCGGCGTGAAGGCCGGCTTCGGTCTCGCCGCGGGCGTGCTCGCGCTCCTTCCCGTGTTCGGTGCGGACGTGTTCAACCGGGGCGACATCGGCGTCGGCTCGCTCATGGCGGCGCGCGGTGTCGGAGCACTCGTCGGCCCCTTCCTCGGGCACCGCATCAGCGGTGCGGGTCACCGCCGGCTGTTCGGCGCCATCGGCATCGCCCTCACGGTGTTCGGCGTGTCCTACATGGCGCTGGGACTCGCGCCGTCGCTCACGATCGCCGCGATGGTCATCTTCGTCGCGCACCTCGGAGGAGGCGCCCAATGGGTGCTGTCCACCTTCGGACTCCAGGTGCTCGTGCCCGACCACATCCGCGGGCGCGTGTTCGCGGTCGACTTCGCCATGATCACGCTCTCGCTCGCGGTCTCGAGCCTGGTCGCCAGCGCGATCGCGGATTCCGCCGGGCCGCGCGCCGCCGCGTTGATCGTCGGGGCGCTGGCGGTCGTGTGGGCGATCGTATGGACCCTGCTGACCCGCTCGATCAGACGCACCACAGGCGCCGAGGGATTCGTGGTTGCGTCCGAGTGAGATGTGACTAGCGTGTCGTGAACATCCAACCCAAGGAGGTCTCCATGCGACGCTCCCTGTCCCCGGCTACCGTCACCGCGCTGACGCTGATGCTGCTGGTCGTCACCTCGGCCGAGGCCGGCCAGCCCGTGAAGGTCTTCGCAACGACGGCGCACGAATTCGGCCAGAGCGCCGTCAACGGTGCGATCGCCTGGGCGGTTGATCGCCCCACCGACGAGTTCACGTATGACGTCAAGGCCAGACTAGGCACCGCTGCGGCCTTCCGCGTGAACCCAGCCAAGACGACCGCCACGATGGGCGGGCTCGACCTCGGCAACCCGCTCGCCGACGTGTTGCTCACGTACGCGAGATCCCGAGCGATTCGCGATAAGCAGTGGGATATCCGTCTCTACGACGTGGAGGCGCAGGCCGAGCTGCCCGTGCCCGCAGGCATCAACACGAACGCACAACGGGAGGCCAGGCCCACCGTGTCGGGAGATCACCTGCTGTTCGAGCGGGGACCCCAGCGACGGTTCTTCGGCACGAAGGTCATCCTCTATCGTTTCAGCACCTCCTCCGCGATCACGCTAGCGACGGCGCCGTCCGGCGGCATCGTGCAAGCGGGACAGGTTCAAGGCGACTACGCCGCCTACACGGTGTGCCCTCGGTCGAACCCGTGCAACGTTTTCCGGTACCGGATCAGCACGCAACGAAGGGTTCGCGTGCCGGATTCGGGCCGGGCCGCGTACGACCCGTCGGTGACCGCGGCCGGCGTCACCTTCTACGCCGTCGGCAGCCCCAGGTTCTGCGGACGGAACACCCGACTGATGCGCTGGGACGGCAGCGGCGCGGCAACAACCGTGGTGAGATTCGATGACGGGATCGAACTCGGGCCCACGTCTGCACACGTCGAGCCCGACAGCGACGAGATCGTCCACTTCACCCGCGTCCGCTGTCGGGGATTCCGGGCCGACATCTACAAGGTGAAGGTCTGAGCCCTGCCCTAGCCCGTCGGGGTCGGCGGGGTGGGTTGATCGGGTGGTTCCGGCACGTCGTCGGCGGGAGGCGGGGGTGCGGCCGGTGACGTCGTGACGTCGAAGGCCGGAGCGCCCGCCTGCCCCGCAAGCGGCGCGCCGGTACCCGACGGCGCACCGAAGTCGACCTGGGGCGGGCCGCCCTCCCGGATGGCGTCCTCGACCTCGAAGAACTCTTCCTCCTTGAAGCCGAACAGGCTCGCGACGATCATCGACGGGAACTGCTTCACCCGCCGGTTGAAGTCGCGCACGTTGGCGTTGTAGAAGCGCCGGGCCGTCTGCAGCCGGTCTTCGGTGTTCGTCAGCTCGCCCTGCAGCTGCAGGAAGTTCTGGTTGGCCTTGAGGTCGGGGTAGTTCTCGACCACGAGCATCAGCTGTCGCAGCGCGGCGACTAACGGGCCCTCGGCCGCGGCCTGCTCGGCGGGCGAACCGGTGGCGCTCGCCGCCATCGCGCGCGCCCGCGTGACGTTCTCGAGCACCTCCCGCTCGTGGGTGGCGTACCCCTTCACCGTCTCGACGAGGTTGGGGATGAGGTCGTATCGGCGCCGGAGCTCGGTGTCGATGTTGGCCCACGCGTCCTTGATGAGGGTCTTCTGCGAGACGAAGCGGTTGTACGAGACGACGGCGCCGATCGCGCCGAGCACGATCACCGCCAGCACGATGATGAGCGAGATCTCCATCGGGGTTCCCTTTCCGCCGAGTGAGGAGCCTGATCCGGAACGAGGCCAGCCTACCCCGCAGGTGACGCGGGTGGACTCAGACCCAGCCAGACGGCACGTCGGGCCAGGGGTCGAACCGGTCGGGCCCGGCCTCACGCTCGTCGATCTCACGCACGACGCCGTCGGGGCCCACCGGGCACCCGGGCGTGAGCTCGCCCGAGGGCGCCGCCGGATGCAGGGACCTCACCACCTCGGGCACCCGCTCCGCGATCGCGAACGTGAGGCCGAGCAGCGAGTCGGCGTCGGGCACGTCGCCGGCGGGTCTCGCCACCAGGATGCGGTTGCCGACGGTCTCCACGACGCACCCGACCGCGTGCTCCACGAGCAGCTCGGTCATGCGTGCGTCGAGCAGGTCGCTCGCGAACCGCCGGTCGTCGGCCCGGACCTCGAACGCCCGGTTGAACGCTTCCAGCTCGAGGTCCTGGTCCCGCAACGTCACGATGTCGGCGAGCATCGTCACCAGCCCCTCGGGAGCGACCGAGACGCGCCAGCAGTCGGCTCCGGCCCGGATCATCGCGCATTCCCAGCGTTCGGTGACGGCGTGCGTCGCGGTGTCGTCGTCGGCGAACGACTCCACGATCAGCCTCGCGATCATGCGCTGCGGCCCCGGCTCCATGGCCGGCGCGGCATCGCGGCGGACCATCACGTCGAGGTCGAACAGGCGAACCTCACGGCCGTCGATCGCCCCGCACGACACGTTGCGCACGACGGTGAGGTCGCCGCGGCGGCAGAGACCGACCGGGAGCGACGCCCCGTCGTGCGCATCGTGCTCGTCGAACCAGAGACGATGGTGCAAGCTCGCCTCGAACCACGCCGCCGCGCGATCGTTCATCGGTCCGGGCGGGCCGGCGAGATCGGCTCGGCGCGATCGGGATCCGGGTACCACGAGCCCACCACGGCAGGCACCAGCCTGAGCAGGTCGTCGAACCGGCGCAGCGCCCGCTCAACGTCGTCGACGCTCGCGACCGTTCGCGGTTCGAACAACATGAAGCGGCCATGGGCGATCTCGACGCCCATGCCGGGTGCCTGCTGCATCAGCCAATCCATCATGCGCGCGTCGAGGAAGGCGGCCGCGAACCTGCGATCGCTCGCCCGCACTTCGAAGGCCCGATTGAACCGCTCCGACTCCATGTCGATGCGCTCGAGGCCCAACGCATCCCTGGTGGCGGCGATCGGGCCCATCGGTGTCACCGACAGGTCCGCCCACTCCGATCGGTCGGGGTCGATGACGCAGACGAAGCGCCGGTAGTCGTCGAGGCTCGGGTTCGAGCTGGGCGCGTACCAGTAGTCCGCGATGACGATCTCCCGTCCGTTGCGGACGCCGTGCGCCGTGTTCTCCAGATCGCGAACCGAGGCGGCGCGTCGGAACAGGCCGAAGTGCATGCGGAGCAGACCGAGTGGATCTCCAGCCTGAGCATGCAGGCCGGCACGCCGTGCCTGGGCATCGAACGACCCCCGGCGAGGCTCGATGCGGAACCGGTACGTGGCCCATGCGAGACCGCCGGCGAACACCCCCAGCAGGAGCAGCTGGACGAGCGTTCGCCGGCCCTCGCGGTCGCCACTCGCCACCATCGCGAGGCCCGCGAGCGCCCACGCGGCGGCGATGGCCAGCACGATACGGACGACCGTTGACGGTCTCACGCGTCGCCCCGCACGGTCGCTGGCCCTCCAGCCACGTCGCTGCCGATCGGCTCGGGCGACCACCGCCCCTGCAGCCAACGCCGTTCGTGGCGGCCGATGGCGGGACGCGGCGGGTACAGGGCCGCGACGACCGGCGGTACCGACCGGCCGATCGCGCGGGCGGCGTCGAAGAGCAGCAGCACCTCCGCTGGTGCGAGCGCCTCCGCCCGCAGGAGCAGCCGGTCCTCGTTCACGGCGACCGTCACGCCGGGCGGAAGACCCATCAGCGCGCACATCATGCGCTGGTCGCAGAACGCCACGGCGAACCGCCGGTCGTCGGCGTGCACCCGGAACCGCCGGTTGAAGGCCTCGAGTTCCAGCTCGATGCCGGAACCCTCCAGGAGATCGTCAGGCCCTCCCCTGGGCGTGATCTCGAGCCGGGGACAGCCGAAGGGCAGGGCGACGGCGGCGCAGGTGTACCGGTGCACCACGCGAGGAGCGCCATCACCGGCCGGAACCTGTTCGATCATCAGGTCGAACGCGCGGACGTCGTCGCCTTCGGCTCGGTTCCACACCACGTTCTCGGCGCGGCTCCAGCGGCCCTCGCCGAGCCAGCGGAACGGCAGCCAGAGCGTGTCGGGGAACGGATCGATCGGGGAGAACTCCAGGCCCGCCCGATGGCAGGCCAGCATGATCCCTCGTGAGCGGTCACTGCGGCGGAACGCCCGATACCCGGCCAGGGCCCCGGCCACGACGAACACGCAGACGAGCCACCACGGTTCCATGCCGATGGAATCGGCGCAGCTGCACCCGCCCTTGACCCGGACCGGGCCACAGCTCCGTGCCCGACTAGTGGGAACTCGAGAACGACAGGCCGTCGGGTGAGGCTTCCACCGTGACCGTGTCGCCGTCGCGGATCTCGCCGGCCAAGAGCTTCATCGCGAGCGGATCCTGGATCTCACGCTGGATCAGGCGCTGCAACGGCCGGGCCCCGAACGCCGGCTCGTATCCCTTGTCGGCGAGGTAGGCGCGTGCTTCGCCGGTCAGCTCGATCGCGAGCCCGCGCTCGGCGAGCCTGCGCTGCAACCTCCGCAGCTGGATATCGACGATCTGACCGATCTCGTCGCGCCCGAGCGGATCGAAGACGACGATCTCGTCGATACGGTT
>DASVGA010000149.1:0-3874 GCA_036379795.1 Actinomycetota bacterium
GCCGCCGGATCGTGCGGGCGCTCGCCGGCCTCTGGGTCGAGCGCGACCAGCAAGCACGCGCTTCGCTCGACCTCGCCCGGGTCGCGCCCGACCGAGCGGGCGACGGCGTCGATCTCGCCCGAGCGCCTGGCGAAGCCTTCCGGGGAGTTGCCGAACCAGTCGTACCAGGTGTTCCACACGTCGACGTGAGGAAGCGCCGCCGCCAGCACCCGGGGACCCGTGCTGCCGATCATCAAGCGTGGGCGACGCGCCGGCGGGGGCAGCAGCACCGCGTCATCGACCAGCACGTGCTGGCCTCGGAACGTCACCCGTTCACCGGCCACCAGCCTGCGGACGACCTCGAAGCATTCCTCGAACCGCGACGCCCGGCGATCGAACGGGAACCCGAACGCGCGGAACTCCGCCTCGTTCCACCCGGCCCCGAGCGCCAGCACGAGGCGACCGCCGCTGATCTCGTCGACCGTCGAGGCCAGCTTGGCGAGCATGGCCGGCTCATGGAAGCCGGTGCAGGCGACGAGCGGGCCGAGCTCCACGCGATCGGTGGCCGCCGCGAGGCCGGCGAGGGTGGTCCAGGCTTCCCAGGGTCCTCGCTCGGGCCGGCCGTCGCCGCGGTACAGCAGGTGGTCGCCCACCCAGATCGAGTCGAACCCGGCATGCTCGGCCGCCTGTGCCATGGCCACGTACTCGGGCCACCGCACCTCACGTTCGACCTCCGGCATCTGCACGCCGACCCTGAGGGGGCGGGCGCGGCTCACGGGCCGTGGATACGTGCCGTGGGGCCCGACGGGATGCGCGGTGTGATCAGGGCCAGACCGAGCGCGGCGACGAGCGCGATCGCGAAGGCGCCGCCGATGCCCGCTCGCAGCGAGGCGTCGAACGCATCGGACATGGCGACCGCGGCCCCGCCGAGGCCGGCGCCGGTCGCGACGCCGAGCATGTCCATCAGCAACACCGACGAGAGCTCGGCGCTCTCCTCGCCGGCGCCCGACGAGCGCATCGCCGCCAGTGGGATCGTCGCGAAGGCGATGCCCATGCCGAGCCCGACGACACCCCACCCGGCGTAGGCGAGCGCCAGCGGCACCTGGGTCCAGAGCGTGCTCGCTAGCGCCGCCTGTCCGAGGAACAGGAACGAGACCCCCACTCCGACGAGCCAGGCGAGGGAGCGCCGTTCCGCTCGGTTCGATTGCCACCACGCTCCGATCGCCCACGTGATCGACGCCACCGTGATCACGAGGCCGGCAGCCCCGAGCGAGAGGCCGCGCACCTCCGTGAGCATCAGCGTCAGAAACGCATCCATGGCGAGGAACGACACCGAGAGCAGGAACGCCGCGGCGGCCGTCGCCGGCATGCCCGGCACGGCGCGGAACGTGCCGCGGGGGGCGATGTGCACCAGCGCGGGCACGCCGATCACGAGCCCCGCCACGACCGCCACCGGCACCCACCACTCCACCGCGGTGAGCGATGCGAAGACGAGCCCGGCACCCACCATGAGCTGCAGGGGCCACCGGATGGCGAGAGCGGGGCCCCGGTCGTCCGATCGAGGCACGAGGTCGAGCACGGGCGTGATCAACAACCAGGTGCAGACGAGCACGGGCAGAGGTGCGACGAACGCCCACCGCCACCCCACCGTGCTCGCGATCGCAGCACCCACCGGTGGGCCCACCAAGCCGGGCAGGATCCACATCGTGGCGAGCAGCGCCAGCACCCTGGGCCGCAGCCGGTCCGGGTAGGTCTTCGCGACGGTGCCGAGCGACAGGGCGTAGAGACCGCCGCCCCCGATGCCCTGCAGGAACTGTCCGGCGAGCACGACCGGCATGGCCGGGGCGGTGGCCGAGACGAGCAGCCCCGCCGCGAAGAACGCGAGCACCGGCACGAGCACCGCCTTCGTGCCGAACCGGTCGACGGCACGGCCGACCACCGGGATCGAGGCGATCGTGGCGAGGCTCATCGCGGTGAACGCGAGCCCGTACAGATGCACCATGCCGAGTTCGCGTCGCACGTCGGGCAGGATCGTGGCAACGATCAGCGACTGCACCGCGACGAGCGCCTCGAGCACGAGCAGGCCGGCCGTGAGCCGACCGCGACGACCCTGGAAGACCTCACGCCACGCCGCCGGCCCCTCGACGGGTGCGGGCGTCGTGTGGGCGGCGCCGATCGCATCGTCGGTCGTCATCGCCCGAGTCTAGGCCCCAGAGCCGTCGGTCCCGTATCGACCGGGACGACCCGTGCGGTGCGGGCGGCCCCGGCTCACGTACGGTGGGGGGCAAGGAGGCGAGGACCCGATGGGATCGGCCGGCGGCACCGTTACAGATGCGCCGTCGGTGCTCGGCCTGCCCCGCATGCACATGGAAGCGGGGGACCGCCGTGACTTCCTGCCGGAGTTCGTCGCGGCGGCCGACCGGGCCGGCGTCGGCGAGATCGTCGTGGAGCACGGGTACGGCTCCGGCATGGGGTTCGGTTCGGATGCCTACGCCGCAGCATCGCCGAAGGTGCGGTTCGCCGATCTCGCCGAGGTGCTCTCCAGCGAGGTGGTGGCGGTGATCCGATGCCCCGACGAGGACACGCTCAGGGCGATGCAGCCGGGGACGTTGCTGATCACGATGCTCCACTACGCGACGAGACCGGGCCGCACCCGCCTCGTGGCCGACCTCGGACTGCGGGCGATCTCGCTCGACAGCGTGGTCGACGATCTCGGGCGGCGCCAGGTCGAGTACCTGGAAGCCGTGGGGTGGAACGGCGTGCGGCTGGCCTTCGTCGAGATCGCGCGCATGCACACGGGGTTCGCGCACCCGAGCCGCCGGCCGCTGCGCGTCACCTGCCTCGGGGCCGGCGCGGTGGCTGCCCATGCGGTGCGAGCCGCCACCCGCTACGGCGATCCGGAGCTTCGGGACGAGCTCGCCGCCAACGACGTTCCCGGCGTGGAGGTCACCGTGGTCGACTTCGACCTCACGCGTCACGAGGACTACCTGCTCGGGCGGCTCGAGGTCAGCGACTTGCTGATCGACGCGACCCAGCGACGCGACCCGACGCGCCCGATCGTGCCGAACCCATGGATCGCGGCCCTTCCCCCGGATGCCGTGATCCTCGACCTTGCCGTCGATCCCTACGACTTCACGGTCGATCCGCCCCGCACCAAGGGCATCGAAGGGGTGCCGCACGGCAACCTCGACCGGTACGTCTTCCAGGTCGACGATCCGGCGTGGGACGAACTGCACGACGGCGTCGACACGAGGCAGCGGCGGCTCGCCCTCTCGTGCTACGCGTGGCCCGGGATCGAACCGGTCGATTGCATGCGTGTGTACGGCCGGCAGATCGAGCCGGTGCTCGAGGTCGCGTTCCGGGTCCCGGTCGACCGGCTCGACGTCGACAGTCCCGATCCCCGGGAGCGGGCGGTCGCCCACGCCGAGCTCGGGAGGTGGACGTCGTGACGACGCCGAGCCTCGGCCTTCCGCGCATGCACAAGGAAGCCGGCGAGCGGCGCGACTTCCTGCCCGACCTCGTGCACGCGGTCGCCGATCTGGGAGGCCGCGTCGTGGTAGAGCGGGGCATCGGCTCGGACATGGGCTACGCCGACGCCGACTACACCCGGATCGCCGCCGGCGTGGCGATCGGCACGAACGACGACGCCTTCTCCCAGGACGTGGTGCTGACGCTCCGTGCTCCCGAGGACCGCCTGCATCTCATGCGCCGTGGCGCGGCGTTGGTCTCGATGCTGCACTTCCCGACGAGACCCAAGCGGGTGGCCAAGCTCCTGGAGCTCGGCCTCGAGGCGATCTCGCTCGACCTGCTCGCCGACGACATCGGCCGCCGGCTGGTCGTGGACGGGCGCGACGTGGCCTGGAACGGGCTGGAAGCGGCGTTCGATGTGCTCGAG
>DASVGA010000150.1:0-7628 GCA_036379795.1 Actinomycetota bacterium
ACGCTACCCGGTGCGCATCGAGGACCTCGGCACCGGCCTGTACGGGTACGTGACCGGCACGCGGTACGCCGGCAACAACCCGTCGACCCCCTGGAACGATCGGGACGCCGTCGCGAGCTGCATGGTGCTCAACCGCGACTACCGTCGGTTCCCCGGAAGCCCGATCGACGCCCTGCGCGCCACCGCGGCGCACGAGTTCAACCACTCGATCCAGTTCGGCTACGGCGCGCTCACCGGCTACGGCAAGGTGACCGGCCTCATGATCGAGGGCCTCGCCACCGAGATGGAGGACGAGGTCTTCGACACCTCCAACGACAGCTACAACTACCTCTGGCCGGACCTCCGCTTGCCGATGGGCCACTACGAGAAGTCTCCCTACCCGTACTGGGTGGTGTTCCGCGCCATGGCCGAGCGCTACGGCGAGGGCCGGCGCAACGGCGCCGAGGCCATCTACCAAATCTTCTGGGAACAGATCAGCAAGGGCGCGAGCACGAACCTCGCCGCCCTCGCCAAGGGCTTCAAGGTCAAGAACACGACGCTGCCGAGCGCGTACCACAACGCGTCGATCGCCCTGAAGTTCCTGGTGAACTGCCAGACCACCGCGAGGCCCTACTGCCTCGAGGAGGGCCCGGCCTACATGGCCGCCGCCGGCGGGAACGCGAATCACGCACCCATCGCTTCCGTGGGTGACTCGCTCTCACGGCAGATCGCGAACGACTACGCGCTCAACTGGATCGGGCTGCCGGTCGGCGGCGCCGCGTTCGACGTCACCGTGACCCACGACGGCGGCGCCGGCGTGCTGAAGGTGAGCGTGGCCTGCCGCACCGGCACGACCGTCACGGTCACCCCCGTTGGCACCGCGACCTCGTCGGCAGACGCGACCGCCACCGTCGACACGAGCACGTGCGACGCCGCGACCGCCGTGATCTCCAACGTGAAGCAGACCTCGCCCACCCCGCAACAGGTCACGAATACCGACTACACGATCGCGACCGTCTAGGGAGAGGAAGGCGGCACCTCGTCGTCCGAGTGCCATGCCGCCGAGATCCGGGCGGGTCGACGCGGCAGGATCAGGCTTGGCCGACGGGGTCGCTCGAGATGTCGCCGCGCACGGGGCCGAGGGACTCGCCGAGCTTCGACGCGACCCGGTCGATGCGCGCGAGGTAGGCGTAGATCTCGTCGCGCAGCTCCTTGGCGCGATCGCTGAGCCCCTGCAGGTCGGCGAGCTTCCAGTGCTTGTCGAGGATCGGACGCACGACCTGGTCGTGATGGATGCGCAGGTTGTAGATGCCCACCTGCGCCATGGCCTTGGCCTTCTCGCGGAACCCGGCGATGCCGACGCCCGGCATGGCGAAGTTCGTGATCTGGCGGTGCATCGCCTCGACCATCGCGCTCGGGTTCAGTTCGATCGCGCCCATCGCCATGTCGCGGTAGAAGACGTAATGCAGGTTCTCGTCGGTCGCGACGCGTGAGCAGAGCTTCTCGGCCGTGTCGTCGTCGGTGATCGCGCCGGTGTTGCGGTGTGAGATGCGGGTCGCGAGCTCCTGGATCGTGGTGAACACGATGCCGTCGAGCGGGCCCTGCTCGCTGAAGGCCGGGTACCAGCCGGTGATCGCTTGGTCCATGCGGCCGCGCTCGAGGATCACGGGGTCGACCCCGCGGGTCACGGTGAGGTAGTCGCGGATCACGATCGCGTGGCGGCCTTCCTCGGCGGTCCAGCGCCGGACCCACTCGCCCCACGCCTCCTTGTCGCCGAACGTGCGCCACAGCGCCAGGTGGTAGTAGGGAAGGTTGTCCTCAGTGAGCAGGTTCACCTCGAGCGCCGTCTGCGCCACGTCGGGAAGGCGGGAGTCCGACGCTTCCCAGGGCTCCTTGACGAAGTTGCGGCCCTCTTCGTACGGCACGTAGTCGTGGGGCATCCACTCGGTGGTGGTGGCCACGTGGCGATCGAGCGCCGTTCCCACCTGGGGCATCAGCTCGTGCAGGATCGCCTCGTTGGACAGATGGTTGCCGCTGGGTGGGGTCATGTGCTCGCTCCTCGTCGACGTTCCGGAACGCCCGACCGTGGTGCATCGGTTCGGAACCGGAACCTCTGCAAGGGCGCTGCCACCATGACCTCGCTCGCCCCGAGGGAGTGGCGGATCGCCAACAAGGGTACCGCGTGAGGAGCGAGACGCGCGCATGCCCGCGACGGTGTGCATCCGAACCGGTTCGGAGCGCGAAGAAGGTGTCGCACGTCACGGATGGGAGCGCACGGTGCGGATCGCGATCGTCGGAAGCGGTATCTCGGGGCTCGGCGCGGCATGGGCGCTCGCCCGACATCACCACGTGGTGCTGTACGAGCGCGAGGACCGCGCGGGCGGTCATGCGAACACGCGGCAGGTCGAGGACCGGGGGCGCGCCGTACCGGTCGACACCGGCTTCATCGTCTACAACGAGCGGAACTACCCGAACCTGGTGCGGTTGTTCGCGGCGCTCGGGGTCGCGACCGAGCCGAGCGACATGTCGTTCTCGGTCTCGGTCGGCCGGGGAGCGTTCGAGTACCGGGCCCGCGCGTTCGGCCTCGCGGCCCAGCCCTCGAACCTGGCCCGCCCTGCATACCTGCGCATGGTGCGCGAGATCGTGCGGTTCAGCCGCGACGCGAAGGCGCTCGTTGGCACATCGACGGCCGAGACCACGGGTTCCTGGCTCGAGGGCATGCGGTACTCGCCCGCGTTCCGGGAGGATTTCCTCTTGCCGATGGTGGCGTGCATCTGGTCGTCGAACCTGCGGGACATGCTCGCGATGCCGGTGGCCACGATGGCGGCGTTCCTCGACAACCACGGGCTGCTCGACCTCGGTGACCGCCCTCAGTGGCGAACGGTGACCGGCGGGAGCCGCGAGTACGTGCGCCGCGTCGTGGCGGGCCTCGACGAGGTGCGCACCGCCGCGCCGGTCGTCTCGGTGACGCGTGAGGAGCCCGATGCCGTGGTGGTGCGCGATGCGACCGGACGCACCGAGCGCTTCGACCACGTGGTGCTCGCGACCCATGCCGACACCTCGCTCGAGATCCTCGGCGACGACGCGACGCCCGACGAGCGCCGGGTGCTCGGGAGCTTCGGCTACCAGCGGAACGTGGCTGTGCTGCACCGCGACGCCGCGTTCATGCCGAAGCGCCGGCGTGCGTGGTCGAGCTGGAACTACCTGGCGCGCGAGCGCGCGGCGTCGGGGGGCGATGATGCAGGCGTGTCGCTCACCTACTGGATGAACCTGCTGCAGAACCTCGAGACCGAGCGGCCGGTGCTCGTCACGCTGAACCCGATCGACGAGCCTCGCCACGTCGTCGATTCGTTCGTGTACCACCATCCGCGGTACGACCACGCGGCGGTCGAGGCACAGACGGAGCTCCCCGCGCTGCAGGGCGTGCGGCGCATGTGGTTCTGCGGCAGCTACTTCGGACACGGCTTCCACGAGGACGGGCTGCGATCGGGGCTCGCCGTCGCGGCGGCGCTCGGCGCGGCGGCTCCGTGGGCCACGACGGGAGTGGCCGGAGCACCCGACGCGACCGGCGTTCCGGCGCTCGCGGGCACACGGCCATGAGCAGCGGCCTCTACGTGGGCACCGTGATGCACGAGCGGTCGTTCCCGCGGCATCGGCTCTCCTACGGGGTCTGGTACCTGCTCGTCGACCTCGACGAGCTCGGCGACCTCGACCGCCGCGTGCCCGGATTCGGTCACAACCGCCCGGCGGCGGTGAGCGTGTACGACGCCGACCACGGCGCGCGCGACGGGTCACCGCTGCGCCCCTGGATCGAGGCCCGGCTCGCGGAGGCGGGCGTCGAGCTCGAGGGCGGCGCGGTGCGGCTGCTCACGTTCCCGCGCATCGTCGGGTACGTGTTCAATCCGATCTCGGTCTGGTTCTGTCACGGGCCCGACGACGACCTACGCGCGATCCTCTACGAGGTCTCGAACACCTTCGGGGAGAAGCACGACTACCTGGTGCCCGTCGAGCCCGGCGACGTGACCGGCACCGGCCGCGCCCGCAGCGTTCGCACCGTCTTCGACAAGCAGCTCTACGTCTCGCCATTCATCGACATGGCAGCGACCTACGACTTCACGACGCGCGTGCCCGACGAGCGGATCTCGGTCGTGGTACGGGAGACCGCGGCCGGCGGGCGGGTGCTGGTCGCAACGCTCGGGGCATCCCGCCGGCCGCTCACCGGCCGAGCGCTCGCCTCGGTGCTCGTTCGCTACCCCTTGCTCACGTTCAAGGTGATCGGGGGGATCCACTGGGAAGCCCTGAAGCTCCGGCTCAAGGGTGCGCCGTACCGCCGTCGGGGGGCACCGCCCGCCTCCCCTATCACCGTGGTGGGCGGCCGGGATAGGGTCGGCTCATGAACGGGCTCGCCGGGGCTGCCGAGCGCCGCATCCTGGAGATCGTGGGCAGGCGCGTGCGCGCCGGGCGGGCGTCGATCACGCTTCCCGACGGCACCCACCGCACGTTCGAGGGGCGCCACCCAGGTCCCGCTGCGCACGTGACGCTGCATCGCTGGCGTCCGCTGCGCCTGGTCACGACGACGGGCGCGATCGGGCTCGCCGACGCGTACGTACGCGGCGACTACGACGTCGACGACCTCGAGGCGTTCCTGGAGCTCTGCGCGCTGCATCTGGAGCCCGCGTTCCGCGAACCGGTTCCCGGCTGGTTGCACACGCTCGGCCGCACGACGTGGAGACTGCTGGGCGACCCCACCCGGCCGCGCGGTCCGCTCACCGACATCGTGCAGCACTACGACCTCGGCAACGAGTTCTACGAGGCGTGGCTCGATGAGACGATGACCTACTCCTCGGCAGTGTTCTCCCACGACGACATGACGCTCACCGAGGCGCAGCGCGAGAAGTACCGGCGCCTCGCGGCGCGTGCGGGCGTGCAGCCGGGAGATCGGGTGCTCGAGATCGGGTCGGGTTGGGGCGCGTTCGCGATCCACCTCGCGACCGAGCTCGACTGTCACGTCACCACGGTGACGATCTCGAAGGAACAACACGAGTACGTGGAGAAGCTGGTGGTCGAGCACGGCCTGGTCGATCGGGTCGACGCCCGCCTGCAGGACTTCCGTCTGGTCGACGGCACCTACGACCGCATCGTGTCGGTCGAGATGATGGAATCGGTGCCCCAACGGCTCTGGCGGCCGTTCTTCCGACAGCTGCGCGACCGGGTGCGACCGGGGGGTTCGATCGGACTGCAGCTGATCGTCGTCGCCGACCACCACTGGCGCGACTCCGACGAGCATCCCGACTTCGTGCGGCGCTACATCTTCCCCGGCGGGCAGGTGCCCTCGCCGTCGGTGCTGCACGATCTCGCGCTGGAGCACGGGTTCGCCTGGCGAGAGGACCAGGGCTTCGGCGAGTCGTACGCGCGCACGCTCGCGAGGTGGCTCGAGGCGTTCGACGACGCGTGGCCGAGCATCGAACGCATGGGCTTCGACGAGCGGTTCCGGCGCATGTGGCGGTACTACCTTGCGTACTGCGGCGCAGGGTTCGCGAGCGGACGCACCGACGTACGTCAGATCGTGCTCGACCCCGCGTGACGGAGGCGGGACGCCGACGCTCCACGTCGACGATGCTCGACTTGACAACGACTGAACGTCCGGTCGAAGCTACACGTCCAGGCGCGGCCCCCCGATCGACCGCGCATCCGGGAAGGGGCAAGCATGACCGTTGGTTCCCACCGTCCGAACATGAAGATCGCACGCGCAAGGCGCTGGATCGCCGGCATCGCGTTCGCCATGCCGGCAGTCATCGTCGCCGGGCTCCTCATGTTGCCGGGAGCGTCGACAGCGGGTGAGATCGACCCCGTCTTCGACAGCCGCACCGGCATCGTGCCGCCAGGCGGCAGCCTCTCGACCCTCGACGGCCCCCTGAACGCCGACGACCCGTTCGCGGTGGCCCTGAAGAACATCAGCACCCAGCCCCTCGCCGTGACGATCGAGGAGGAACCCTGCGACGGCACGCAGGAAGGCGATCCGCTCTGCAGCGAGCCGCGAGTCGGCGGTGTCGCGGGTGACTTCATCTTCGAGCCGGCGAGCACTGAGACCACGGTCGCGGCCGCGGCCACGACCACGACCTCGAACCCCGCGGTCGTCGTGGCGAGGCTCTACTACGACGTGTCGCTGCTCCAGGGCGTGACGGGTGTGCGCATCTTCTGGCAGAAGACGCCGGGCGGCGAGGTCAGGCGCCTGCCACGCTGCGACGACGGGAAGACGATCCAGTGCTGGGTGAAGGAGCAGAAGTCGAACGGCGACCAGATCATCCGCATCAAGCTGCGGCAGGACCCGCGGTTCACGCGCGGCTGATCGGGGTCAGGGCCGCACGTAGGCCGTCTTCACCGTCGTGAAGAACTCCACGGCGTAGCGGCCCTGCTCGCGGCTTCCGCTCGACGAGCCCTTGGTGCCGCCGAACGGCACGTGGAAGTCGACGCCCGCCGTAGGCAGGTTCACCGTCACGATGCCCGCCTGCAATCCGTCGCGGAAGCGGCTCGCCTGCGCGAGCGACGTCGTGCAGACGCCGGCGGACAGGCCGTATTCGGTGTCGTTGGCGAGCGCGAGGGCCTCGTCGGCGTCGGCTGCGCGGACCACCGTTGCGATCGGACCGAAGATCTCCTCGCGGTTCACGCGCATCTCGTTCGAGGTGCCGACGAACAACGCCGGCTCGAGGAAGTACCCCTCGGTCTCGCGCTCGACCACGTCGCCCCCGTGCACGAGCTCGGCGCCCTCGTCGTGGGCGATGGCGAGGTAGTCGAGATCCTGCTCGAGCTGGGCGGCGCTCACGACCGGACCGATGTCGGTGCCCTCAGCCAAGGCGTGGCCAACCCGCAGCGACCGCATGCGCTCGACGGTCGCCTCGACGAAGCGGTCGTGGATGCCCTCGGTCACGATGATGCGCGAGGAGGCCGTGCAGCGCTGCCCCGTCTGGAAGAACGCGCCCTGCACCGCGCAGTCGACGGCGATGTCGAGGTCGGCGTCGTCGAGCACGACGAGCGGGTTCTTGCCGCCCATCTCGAGCTGGTACTTGCCGAAGCGCGCCGCGAGCGCGGCCGCGACCCCGGCGCCCACGGCCTGTGAGCCCGTGAACGTGACGCCGCGGACCCTGGGATCGTGCAGCATGCGCTCTCCGACGACGCGGCCGGGCCCGACCACCAGATTCAGCACACCGGGCGGCAGGCCCGCTCGCACGCAGGCGTCGACGAGCGACCACGCCGAGGCGGGAACGAGCTCGGCGGGCTTGAACACGACCGTGCACCCGTAGGCGAGCGCGGGCGCGATCTTCCAGGCGGGGATCGCGATCGGGAAGTTCCAGGGTGTGATCACGCCGACGACGCCGAGCGGCTCGCGGAACACGTCGACGTCGACGCCGGGCCGGACACTGCGAACGTGCTCGCCGGGGATGCGCAGCGCCTCGCCCGCGAAGAAGCGGAAGATCTGCGACGCCCGGCGCACCTCGCCGACCCCTTCGACACGGGGCTTGCCCTCCTCGCGGGAGAGCAGCGTGCCGAGCTCCTCCTTGCGCGCCAGGATCTCCGTCCCGATGCGGTCGAGCAGGTCGGCCCGCTCCGTGATCGTGCTGCGCGACCATGCCGGAAACGCCTCCGCCGCC
>DASVGA010000151.1:0-10372 GCA_036379795.1 Actinomycetota bacterium
GAGCCATGACGCGGGTCGTGCGGGTGGTCGATGCGATCGCCAGGGGCACGTCGTCATGACGATCGGCGCGGTGACCGCCACGCAGACGGCCGTCACCTCGGCCGGACGCATCGCGTTCTGTGACGAGGGCGACGGACCGGCGGTGCTGCTGTTGCACGGGTTCCCGGCGTCGTCGTGGCAGTGGCGCGAGTTCGTGCCGTTGCTGGCGGCGAGGTTCCGCGTGATCGCGCCCGACCTGCTCGGGGCGGGGGCCTCGGCGCCGGGCGAGGGGGTGCGTCTCGACCTCGGCACGCAGGCGGGCGCGATCCGCGAGCTGATGTCGCAGCTGCACATCGAGCGCTACGCGGTCGTCGGGCACGGCATCGGGGCGGGCGTGGCCCAGCTGCTGGCCCTCGACGGCGCCGGGGTCGACGCCATGGTGCTGCTGAGCGCCGCGGCGCTCGACGCCTGGCCGTCAGCGGGCGTCATGCAGACACGCGCGCGCGTGCACCAGGGTGAGCCCACACCCGACCTCGTGCGCACGCTCGTTCGGAGCACCATCGCAGCGGGTGCCGTGCGGCGCGAGCGGCTTCCCGACGAGATGCTCGACGCGTACGCGGAGCCGTACGCCACCGGCGACGGACCCGAGCGCTTCGCGAGGGTCCTCGACGGGCTCGACGGCGCCGGGCTCTCCGAGCGAACTCCCGAACTCGCAGAGATCGACGCGCCGGTGCTCATCCTCTGGGGCGAGAACGACACGGTGTATCCCGCCTCGGTCGGCGAGCGCCTGAACGACGCGATGCCCTCGTCGACGCTCGGCCTGCTGCCGGGGTGCGGGCACTTCCTCGTCGAGGAAGCGCCCGACACGATCGCGCCGATGATCTCGGAGTACCTGCGAGCGCGGTACGCGCACACCCCGCACGGGCACGACGACGCCGCGCACTCCGGCATCGTGATGCTGCAGCTCGAGCGCCGCCCTCCGTGGGTCGACCTCGAGGAGGACGAGCGCGACGACTGGTTCGAGCCCGATGCATCCGGAGAGCCGGGAGCGGTGTCGTGACCGCCGCGCGCCTGTTCCTGTCGGGCATCAGGGCATCGGGGCATCACGGAGCGCGCCCCGGCGAGAAGGACGAGCCCCAGGAGATCGTGGTCGACCTCGATCTCACCGTGCGCGTCGCGAGCGACGACATCGAGGCCACGGCCGACTACCGGGGCGTGAGCGATGCGGTCCGCGAGGTGATCACCGAGGGCTCCTACGACCTGATCGAGGTCATGGCCCACGACGTGGCCGAGCGGGTGCTCGCGTTCGACCACGTGACGAGCGTGACCGCGGTCGTGCACAAGCCGAACGCGGCGGGCCGTCTGGACATCGACGGTGTGGCAGCCGCCGTGACCCTGGGGGTCGCCGAGGAAGCGTGACCGAGACCGCCTACCTCGGCCTGGGCTCGAACATGGGCGATCGCCTCGCGTCGCTGCAACAGGCGGTCGACCTGCTCGGCGAGGAGGCAGGGATCGAGCTCGCCCGCTGCTCACGGGTCTGGGAGACCGACCCGGTCGGCGGGCCGGAGCAGCCCGACTTCCTCAACGTGGTCGTTCGCGCGGAGGTGAGGCTGACGCCGCTCGACCTGCTCGCAGCATGCCAACGGGTGGAAGCTGCCCTCGGCCGCGTGCGCGATGTCCGCTGGGGACCGCGGACCATCGACGTCGACGTGCTCCTGATCGATGCCCGCGCGATCGACGAACCAGCGCTCGTCGTGCCGCATCCGCGCATGCACGAGCGGGCCTTCGTGCTGATGCCGCTGCTGGAGCTCGAACCCGACCCGGTGCTCCCCGATGGCACCCGGCTCGTCGACGTGCGTCTGGGCCCGGACGCCGTCGGTGGTGTATGGGTGTTCGCGCCGCCGCTCCGACTCCGCTGAGCTGGAGGAACTCGGTTCGACGGGCCGAGTTCCTGCCGGTGGCAGCCGAGTTGCGATACTCGCTGCGTGGACATCTCGATCGTGGGTGCGGGACGAGCGGGCACCGCGCTCGCGGTGCTGTGGCGTGCCGCGGGGCACCGCATCGTGGGGGTCTCGGGTCACGAGGCGACCGCAGCGCGCGCGGCTCGCCATCTGCCGGGGATCCCCGTCCTCGATGCGGCCGAGGCAGCGCGCGAGGCGGAGGTCCTGGTCGTCGCGGTTCCCGACGATCGCATCGCGTCGACGGTGCGCTCGCTCGCCGTGGCGAACGAGCTCCGCCACGGGCAGTGGGTCGCGCACCTGTCCGGTGCCACGCCCTTGTCGGCGCTCGACGCCGCCCGGGACGCAGGCGCTCGGCGTCTCGGCCTGCATCCCCTGCAGACCTTCCCCGACGTGGAGCGCGCCCTCGAGCGCGTACCGGGCTGCACGGTCGCGGTCGGCGCCGACGACGAGGAAGGCTTCTTCGTCGGGGAGCGACTCGCCGAGGACCTCGGTGGCCGGCCCTTCCGGCTCGCCGACGCAGACCGCGCGATCTACCACGCGGCCGCGGTCTTCGCGTCCAACTACCTGGTCGCGACGACCTGGGTCGCCGAGCAGCTGCTGGTGCTCGCGGGCGTGCACGACGCGGCCGCCGCCCTCGCGCCGCTGCAACAGGCGACGATCGCCAACGTGACCGACACCGGCCCGGGGGAAGCGCTCACCGGTCCCGCGGTGCGGGGTGACGCCGGCACGATCGAGCTGAACATCGAGGCGCTCGCCGCGTCGGCGCCCTGGGCGGTCGGCGCCTACGTCGAGATGGCGAAGATCGCGCTCGACCTCGCCGTGCGGTCCGGCCGTCTGTTGCCAAAGGAGCGCGCCGTCGTCGACGAGGTGCTCCTGCCGTGGACCTGATCCGCGACGCCGCCGCGCTTCGATCACGCACCGATGCCGCCCGGGCCGCCGGCACCGACGACATCGCGCTGGTGCCGACGATGGGGGCGTTGCACGACGGGCACCTGTCGCTGATCCGGCGTGCGAGGGAGCATCACCCGACCGTCGTCGTATCGATCTTCGTGAACCCGCCGCAGTTCTCCGACCCGGCGGATCTCGAGCGCTATCCCCGGAACGAGGAACGCGACCTCTCGCTGTGCGAGGCACACGGTGTCGACGTCGTCTGGGCGCCGCCGGTCGACCAGGTCTACCCGCCGGGTATCGACCTTCCCCGGCCCGATCCGGGGCCGGTGGGCAGTACCTTCGAAGGGGCCTCGCGCCGGGGCCACTTCGAGGGCGTGCTCAGGGTGGTGCATCGGCTGTTCGACGTGACCGGCCCGTGCAGCGCCTACTTCGGCGAGAAGGATGCGCAGCAGCTCTTCCTGATCCGTCGCATGGTGTCGAGCGAGTCGCTCCCCGTCGAGGTCGTGGGCTGTCCGACCGTGCGCGCGGCCGACGGGCTCGCGCTGTCGTCCCGCAACGCACGCCTGGATCCCGACGAGCGGGATCAGGCATCGTGTCTGTTCCTCGCGCTCTCCGAGGCCGCCGCGCTCTCGCGCCGCGGGGAACGCGACGCCGGCGCGCTCGTGGCCACGATGGCCAGGGAGGTCGGCGCGACGCCGCTCGCCCGCCTCGACTACGCCGCGGTCGTGAGCGACCGCGCGTTCATCCCGCTCGATCGGCTCGACCCCGGCACGCCCGCCCGCGCCCTGATTGCCGCCCGGCTCGGCTCGGTTCGCCTCAGCGACAACCTCCTGCTCCCCGAGCCTGCGTGAGGGCGGTTGTCGAGGCGGGACCCGGTCGGCCACGATGGGCCGTCGTTGCTGGTTCAGGATCCGCCGGAAGGGGGGACGCACGCGCGATGTTGTTGGCCGCCGACGTCGGCAACACCGAGATCGTGCTCGGAGCGTTCCGTGGCACGAGCCTGGAGCACACGTGGCGCCTGTCCACCCAGTCTGAGCGGACGTCCGACGAGCTGGCGTTGGCGCTGTCGGGATTCCTGCGGCAGCGGGGCCTGTCGTTCGAGTCCGAGGTCGACGGCATGGTGGTCGCGAGCGTCGTGCCGGACGTGACGGCGACGATCCGCGAGATGGCCTCGCGTGCGTTCTCGTTCGCTCCGGTGATCGTCGGTCCGGGGGTGAAGACGGGTGTGCCGATCCTCACCGACAACCCGCGCGAGGTGGGAGCGGACCGGGTCGTGAACGCCCTGGCCGCGTTCACGCTCGTGGGCTCGGCCGCGATCGTGGTCGACTTCGGCACCGCCACGAACTTCGACGTCGTGAGCGCCAAGGGTGAGTTCATGGGTGGTGTGATCGCGCCAGGGCTCCAGGCGAGCGCGGCGAGCCTGTTCTCACGGACCGCCCGGCTCACGCGCGTCGAGCTCGCCGCGCCGCCGAACGTGGTCGGCACCAGCACGGTCGAGTCGATCCAATCCGGCTTGGTCTTCGGTTCGGCCGGCGCGATCGACGGCATCGTCGAGCGCATCCGGCGTGATCTACCCGGCGCCGTGACGATCGCGACCGGGGGGCTCGCCCCGGTCGTGATCCCGCACTGCGCGACGATCGACCGGCACGAGCCGTGGCTCACCCTCGAGGGCCTGCGCCTCGTGCACGAGCGGAACGCGGCGGCCGACGATGGCTGACGATCCGGGCCCCCGGCCGCACGACGACGATGCAGAGAGAGGCTCGCGGGAGGACGACATCCTCGCGGCCCGCCGCGGGTCGATGTCGCGCCTCGACGAAGCAGGCATGCCGCCGTTCGCGCTCTCCCTCGAGGCGGCGCTGGGCGTGACCGAGGCCGCTCCGGCGGCCGACGTCCGCGCCGCTCACGCGGATCTCGCCGCCGACCACCTCACCGACCAGGTCGTCACGGTCGCCGGACGCGTGGTGTTCAAGCGCGACATCGGCAGGCTGAAGTTCTACGTCGTGCGTGACCGCTCCGCCGACCTGCAGGTGGTCGCGAGCCAGGCCGATCTCGACGCCGAGCTCTTCGCGCTGCTCGACGAGGTCGATCTCGGCGACATCATCGGCGTGACGGGTCGAGTCGGCACGACGCGCAAGGGCGAACTGAGCGTGTTCGCCGACCGCTGGGCCATGCTCACCAAGGCGCTGCGGCCGCTGCCCGAGAAGTGGCACGGGTTGCAGGATCCCGATCTGCAGCAGCGCCGGCGATACCTGCATCTGATCGCCGACGAAGCCCCCCGGCGTGCGTTCCTCGCGAGGGCCGCGGTGCTGAAGACGATGCGTCAGGTGCTCGACGAACGCGGCTTCGTCGAGTTCGAAGGCCCGATGCTGCAGACCGTGGCCGGGGGCGCCAACGCGCGCCCCTTCGCCACGCACCACCACGCCCTCGACATGCCGATGAAGCTGCGCATCTCGCTCGAGCTGTACCTCAAGCGCATGCTCGTCGGTGGCGTCGAGCGCGTCTACGAGCTGGGGCGAAACTTCCGCAACGAGGGCATCGACCGTGACCACAACCCGGAGTTCTCCATGCTCGAGGCCTATCAAGCCTGGGGCGACTACCACACCATGATGGAGCTCAGCGAGACGCTCATCGTGCGTTGCGCCCGTGCGGTGAATCCGATCGTGGGCCGTGAGCCCGACGACCTGCGCGTCACCGTACGCGGGCGCGAGGTGGATCTCACGCCGCCGTTCGAGCGCGTGACGATCCTCGGGTCGGTGAGCGAGGCGGTCGGCGAGCCGATCGCGCTCGACCACGGTGATCTGCGCGGGGTGGCCCAACGGCACGGCGTGCATGTGGAAGCGGCGTGGGGCGCGGGCAAGATCGTGCAGGAGCTCTTCGAGAAGCTCGTCGAAGGAAGGATCGAGCAGCCGACCTTCGTCTGCGACTTCCCGCGCGAGGTCTCACCGCTCGCCCGCCCGCACCGCGACGATCCCGGCCTCACCGAGCACTTCGACCTCGTCGCGGCGGGCATCGAGCTCGTGACGGCCTTCAGCGAGCTCACCGATCCGATCGAACAGCGGGCGAAGTTCGAGCTGCAACAGCGCATGAAGGAGACGCTCGGCGACGAGGTGCACCCGTTCGACGAAGACTTCCTGCGGGCCCTGGAGCACGGCATGCCCCCGGTCGGGGGCCTCGGCATGGGCGTCGACCGAGTGCTGCTGCTGCTGACCGACGCGCCGAGCCTGCGCGACCTGATCATGTTCCCGTCACAGCGCCCCGAGTAGCCCGGCATGCCCTCGGGTGCGGTAGCGCTCGTGCTGGCCGCAGCCGTGCTGCATGCACTGTGGAACGTGCGGCTGCACGGGGCCGACGATCGAATCGCCGCGATGGCGGTCTCGGGTCTCGTGTCGGGGGTCGTCCTGGCACCGTTCCTCGTGGCCGACCCACCGACCGGCATGTGGGGACTGCTCCTCATCAGCGGCACCGCGGAGGCCGTCTACGGGCTGGCGCTCGCGGGAGCGTATCGGCGGGGCGAGCTCTCGGTGACCTACCCGGTCGGGCGGGGGTCGGCCCCGCTGATGGCGACGATCGCCGCGGTCGTGGTGGTCGGGCAACCCGCGACACCGCGCACCCTCGCCGCCGCCGCGCTCGTCGCAACCGGTCTCGGCACGCTCGCGTACCGCTCCCACCGCCACGGCACCATCGCCGCGACCGCGCTTGCGCTCGTGGTCGGGGTCACGATCGCGACCTACTCGGTCGTCGACGCACGAGCCGTGCGAGAGGGCGCGGCTCCGCTCGCCTATCTCGGCGGCAGCCTCGGGCTCGAAGGTGTGCTGATGGCGGCGACCACGCGGTTCGACGTCGGTCGTCTGCGCCGATCCATGCGGTCCGGTGCCGCCATCGCGGTCGGTAGCGTGGGCGCCTACTCGCTGGTGCTCTTCGCGTTCCGGCTCGCTCCCGTGGGACGGGTCACCACGCTTCGGGAGGTCTCGGTCGTGATCGCGGTGCTCATGGCTCGGGAGCGCCCGGGCGCCCTGGGGTGGGTCGGCATCGGGGCGGTCGTCGCCGGGGCGGCCCTCGCGGCGTTCTGACGACAGCTATGCTGAGGCCCGCACCTATCGGCTCACCCACGAGGGGCCTGCCATGTCCGACGAGCACATCGAGGCGCTCAGGCGCGTTCCGCTGTTCACCGGCATGTCCGACCGCGAGCTCGCTCGCGTCGTGGCGATCTCGAAGGAGGTCACGCATCCCGACGGCAAAGCCGTGGTCGAGGAGGACCAGTCGGCGGTGGGCTTCCACATGATCCTGTCGGGGCAGGCCGAGGCCAGCCAGGGCGGCACGGCGCTCGGCACCTTGGGGCCAGGTGAGTACTTCGGCGAGATGTCGCTCATCGACGGGAAGCCTCGCTCGGCCTCGGTGGTGGCCCAGGGTGAGCTGCACACGCTCGCGATCCCCGCCTGGAGCTTCAACCGGCTGCTCGACGATCATCCGGAGATGATGCGGATGCTGCTCGTCGCGTTGTCCGAACGCATCCGGCGTTCGCGCTCCGAAGGCTGAACGCCGTCAGACCACCGGTTCTCCGGCGGCCTCGTGCAGGGTGATCACGAGGTCGTGCAGCCCCGTTCCCTTGGCGAGGAAGCCGCGAGCCCCCGCCTCGAGCGCCTCGCGCTCGACCCCGGCGTCGGCATGCGCGGTCAGGATGACCACCGGCAGATCCGGACGGGACTCGTGGATCTTCTTCATGGCGTCGATACCGGACAGGTCGGGCATCGACAGGTCCATGAGCACCACGTCCGGACGGAGCGCTTCGGCCTGGTCGCATGCGGCCACGCCGCCCCCCGCCTCGCCGGCAACCTCGATGTCGCCGACCAGCCGCAGGGCGGACGTCAGGGCCTTGCGGAACGCTGGGTGGTCGTCGACCACGAGCACTCGCACGCGCATCTCTCCTTCGAGCATCTGGGCGTTCTGCACGTGGATCCCCTGGTCGCGACGCCGTTCTCGGTGCCCCTGTTGAGGCTGGCCCATCCTGGCACCCGCCGACCTCGACCCACAACGGGCCGGAAGGAGGACATTGTGTGGTCCGAACGGGGGATGGAGGCATCCGTCGAAAGGCCGCCTCATCCTCGGCCCCCGAACGTCCGAACAACCGTGTAGGGAGCGCGAGAGGAGATGCGGGTTGCTGTTCTGGGCTTACGAAGGGGCACGGGTATACTTCCTCTCGAAGGGCGTCGCGACCGGAGACCGGGGGCGACGCCCGAGGCGCCTCGGGGGTAGGACGGGGTCCGTTGATCCCCGAGCGGAAACTGGAACATGCGGGTCGTGGCCCGGAGGACGCTGACATGTTCGAGCGGTTCACCGACAGAGCGAGACGAGTCGTCGTCCTGGCGCAAGAAGAGGCCAGGATGCTCAACCACAACTACATCGGCACCGAGCACATCCTGCTCGGCCTGATCCACGAGGGCGAGGGGGTCGCCGCCAAGGCTCTCGAGTCGCTGAACATCTCACTCGAAGCCGTGCGTCAACAGGTCGAGGAGATCATCGGACAGGGGCAGGCGGCTCCGACCGGACACATCCCGTTCACCCCTCGAGCCAAGAAAGTCCTCGAGCTCTCGTTGCGCGAGGCCCTGCAGCTCGGCCACAACTACATCGGCACCGAGCACATCCTGCTCGGCCTGATCCGCGAAGGCGAGGGTGTTGCCGCGCAGGTGCTGCAGAAGCTCGGCGCCGACCTCAACCGGGTGCGCCAGACCGTCATCCAGCTCCTGTCGGGCTACACGGGCGGCAAAGGCGAGACCACGCCCGGCGGTCCACAGGGTGAAGGCCAGCAGGGCGGATCGATGGTGCTCGACCAGTTCGGGCGCAACCTCACGCAGCTCGCTCGCGACGGCAAACTCGATCCAGTGATCGGCCGTGAGAAGGAGATCGAGCGCGTGATGCAGGTGCTGAGCCGGCGCACCAAGAACAACCCGGTGCTCATCGGCGAGCCCGGCGTCGGCAAGACCGCCGTGGTGGAGGGTCTGTCCCAGGACATCATCCGCGGCGAGGTGCCAGAGACGCTCAAGGACAAGCAGATCTACACCCTCGACCTCGGCGCGCTCGTGGCCGGGTCGCGCTACCGCGGCGACTTCGAGGAGCGCCTGAAGAAGGTGCTCAAGGAGATCAAGACCCGCGGCGACATCGTGCTGTTCATCGACGAGCTGCACACGCTGGTCGGAGCGGGTGCCGCAGAAGGCGCGATCGACGCGGCGTCGATCCTCAAGCCCATGCTCGCCCGTGGCGAGCTTCAGACCATCGGCGCGACCACCCGCGACGAGTACCGCAAGCACCTCGAGAAGGACGCCGCGTTGGAGCGCCGCTTCCAGCCGATCGAGGTCAAGGAGCCCAACGTCGCCCACACGATCGAGATCCTCAAGGGCCTGCGCGACCGCTACGAGGCCCACCACCGCGTGAACTTCACCGACGACGCGCTCGTCGCAGCCGCGAACCTCGCCGACCGCTACATCAGCGACCGGTTCCTGCCCGACAAGGCGATCGACCTGATCGACGAAGCCGGCTCGCGCATGCGCATCCGCCGCATGACGGCGCCGCCCGATGTGCGCGAGGTCGACGAGAAGATCGCCGATGTGCGCTTGCGCAAGGAGTCGGCGATCGACGGCCAGGACTTCGAGAAGGCCGCCTCGCTGCGCGACGAGGAGCGCCAGCTGCAGGAGGAGCGTCTGCGCCGCGAGCAGGCCTGGAAGTCCGGCGAGATGGACATCCTGAGCGAGGTCGACGAGGAGGAGATCGCCGAGGTCCTGAGCATCTGGACCGGCATCCCCGTCTTCAAGCTCACCGAAGAGGAGACCGAGAAGCTGCTGCGCATGGAAGACGAGCTGCACAAGCGCATCGTCACCCAGAACGAGGCCATCTCGGCGGTCTCGCGCGCGATGCGCCGCACGCGCTCGGGCCTCAAGGACCCGCGCCGCCCCGCCGGGTCGTTCATCTTCCTCGGGCCGAGCGGCGTCGGCAAGACCGAGCTCTCGAAGGCCCTTGCCGAGTTCCTGTTCGGCGACGAGGACGCGTTGATCCAACTCGACATGTCGGAGTACATGGAGAAGCACACGGTCAGCCGCCTGATCGGTTCGCCTCCCGGCTACGTCGGCTACGAGGAAGGCGGACAGCTCACCGAGGCGGTTCGTCGCAAGCCGTTCAGCGTCGTGCTCTTCGACGAGATCGAGAAGGCGCACCCCGACGTGTTCAACACCTTGCTGCAGATCCTCGAAGACGGCCACCTGACCGACTCGCAGGGTCACAAGGTCGACTTCAAGAACACGATCATCATCATGACCTCGAACCTCGGCACACGTGACATCCAGAAGGGCCCGGGCATCGGGTTCGCAGCGAGCGGCAACGAAGAGGTCACCTACGAGAAGATGAAGGACCGGGTCACCGAGGAGCTCAAGAAGAGCTTCCGGCCGGAGTTCATCAACCGCATCGACGAGGTCATCGTCTTCCGTTCGCTCACGCAGGAAGACGTGAAGAACATCGTCGACCTCATGATGAAGCGCGTCACCGAGCAGCTG
>DASVGA010000152.1:0-2866 GCA_036379795.1 Actinomycetota bacterium
GCGATCAGGATGTACGGGTCCTCGAGCACGGCTTCCATGCGCTCGGAGTCGGTGACGAAGTACGGCGAGATGTAGCCCTTGTCGAAGCGCATGCCCTCGACGAAGTCGAGCTCCATGCCGAAGGTGTTCGACTCCTCGACCGTGATGACGCCGTCCTTGCCCACCTTGTCGACGGCCTCGGCGATCGTCTCGCCGATCAGCGGGTCGGCGGCCGAGATGGCGCCCACGTTCGCGATCTGCGCCTTGTCGTCGACCTCCTTGGACTGGTTCTTGATGGCCTCGACGGCGAGCTCGGTCGCCCGCTCGATGCCTCGCTTGAGGCTCATCGGGTTGGCGCCGGCCGCGACGTTGCGCAGGCCTTCCTTCACGATCGCCTGGGCGAGGACGGTGGCCGTCGTCGTGCCGTCGCCGGCAACGTCGTCGGTCTTCTTGGCGACCTCCTTGACGAGCTCTGCCCCGATCTTCTCCTCGGGGTCGTCGAGCTCGATCTCCTTGGCGATCGAGACCCCGTCGTTGGTGATCGTGGGAGCGCCCCACTTCTTCTCGAGGACCACGTTGCGACCCTTGGGGCCGAGCGTGATCTTGACGGCGTTGGCGAGCTGGTCCATGCCCCGCTCGAGCGCGCGCCGCGCGACCTCGTCGAACGAGATGATCTTGGCTGCCATCCCCTTCTCCTTCCGACTCGTGACCGATGTGGCGGATGGTCCGTGGCGTTCTCAGCCTCGGGTTCCGACTGCTAGCACTCGGAGGTGCCGAGTGCTAACGATTGTAGCCGCAAGGACCCTCTCGGTGACAACGTCGCGGCCCGTTGGCGATGCCGGACAGATGTAGGCTCCCCGCGCGCGAACGGGGGAAGCGCCATGACCGCGACGGACTGGAGACGACGGTTCACCACGCCGACGATCGCCGGCGTGCGGTGGAGCGACGCGCGGCCCAACCGCCTCGCCATCGTCTCGACCGAACACGGCTCGTCGCAGGCCTGGTCGTGGGATCTCGAGACCGGCGAGCGCCGGCGCGTCTCGACGGGAGGCGTCGGGGCCGAGGAGGCGCACATCAGCCCCGACGGAGCGGGTGTCGTCTGGTGGCTCGACCCCTCGGGCAACGAACGCGGCCGCTGGATGGTGACCCCGTTCGACGGGGGAGACGCGATCCCGCTCTTCCCGGAGCTGCCCGATATGTGGATGTCCGGCCTCTCCCTCGTCGGCGACTCCGCCACGGCGGGATTCTCCGACGACGACGGCTACCGGGTGGTGGTGCGTCACGGGCCGGGCTCGCCACTCCTCGAGCTCTACCGGCATCCGCAGCCGGCGGGCGTGGGTCGCGACTGGCCGCAAGGTCCCGGCGGTCTCTCGGCCGACGCGGGCCTGATCGCGATCTGGCACGCGGAACGCTCCGACATCGAGAACCCCGCCGTGCGGGTGATCGACGCCCGCACGGGGGAGTCCGTGGGCGAGATCGCCGATGAGGGCATGGCGGTCGTCGCGGCAGGTTGGTCGCCTGTGCCCGGTGACGACCGGCTCGTCGTGCACCGGGAGGTGGGAGGGTTCGCCCGGCCGTGGAGGTGGTCGCCCCGCTCGGGCGAGCCCACGCCGATCGACGTCGGCCTGCCAGGCACCGTGACGCTCGTGGGGTGGTACCCCGACGCCGACGCGCTGCTGCTTCACCACGACCACGACGCCGTGAACGGGCTCCTGCGGTGCGACCTCGACGGCGGCGACCCGACCGTGGTGGTCGAGCCGGGGGGCACGATCGGCGATGCGGGCGTGCGGCCCAAGGGCAGCGTGTGGTTCCAGCACGAGAGCGGCGAACAGGCTCCGGCGTGGCGAGACGCGTTGACCGCGTCGACGGTCCTGGAGCTCGGCGACCCGCCCCCCGCAGGACGGCCGTGGGAGCCGATGTGGTTCGAAGGTCCTTCCGGGCAAGCCCTCCAGGGGTGGTTCATGCGGCCGGACGGCGATCCGCCCTATCCGACCGTGCTCTCCGTGCACGGCGGCCCGAACTACCACGACACCGACGCCTTCGAGCCACGGCGTCAGGCGTTCGCCGACGAGGGGTTCGCCGTGCTGCTCGTGAACTACCGAGGCTCGACCGGCTACGGCCGCGAGTTCCGCCAGGCCCTCTACGGCGACGTCGGGTTCCCAGAGTCCGAAGACATCAACGCCAGTCTGGATCACGCGATCGACGCAGGGCTGGTGGATCCTTCGTGCGTGTTCATCGAGGGATGGTCCTGGGGCGGCTACCTGGCGACCCTCAACGCCGGCCTGCACCCCGATCGGTGGGCGGGCGTGATCGCCGGGATCCCTGTCGGGGACTCGGTCGCCGCACATTACGAGAGCGCGCCGTCACTCCGAGCGTGGGAGATCGCGGTGATGGGCGGCACACCGATGGACGTGCCCGAGCTCTTCCATGAGCGGAACCCCATGACCTACGTGGACCGGGTGACGGCGCCGATGCTGATCATCGCCGGGGAGCACGACAGCCGGTGTCCCCTGGGACAGATCATGACCTACGCCCACGCGCTTCGGGTGCGCGGGCGCGAGGTCGACGTGCACCTGTACCCGGGCGGGCATCATGCGAACGACGTCGACGAGCGCATCCGCCACGTGGAGCTGATGCTGGAATTCATGCACCGTCATCGGTGACGGCACGGTCCGATCAGTCGAGCCCCGAGCTCACGACGCGGTCGACCCTCACCTCGACGATCGTCGATGACCCTTGCTCGATCGGCGCGGACGCCTCGTATTGCGGGAACTTCTCGTAGAGCAGCGTGCGATCCCGTTCGAACTCGAACCCGCCATCCAGCATGTATGCCTCACCGTGCGCGATGACCTGGCGGAGCTGCGACCAGTCCTCGTGGTACTCGTCG
>DASVGA010000153.1:0-3748 GCA_036379795.1 Actinomycetota bacterium
GTTCTCGGCCCAGATCGCGCCGGCGCCGTCGATCCACCCGGCCGCGATCGTCGACGATGCCCCGACGATCAGGTCGAACAGCACCGCAGCCTTCGTCGGTGCGCCCGGCACGAACGCCATCGACGACGGATGATCGGTGGAGATCGTCGCCGGCGCGAGCACCTCGGCCCATAGCCGCAACGCTTCCTCTCCGCCGATGCCGGCAGGCGTGATCGTCTCGCCGGCCCGACGCGAGAGCTCCTCACCGCTGGCCGACCCATCGAGCGGCTGCGGGCTCGCGATGCGGCCGCGGGCATAGGCCACGATCGCCCGCGACAGCACGTCGGTCTCGTCGGTGTACCGGTGCATGTCGTCGGTCATGGGCCCACTCCCCTCGAGGACGCACGAAGGGCCGGCGGTCGACGCCGGCCCTTCGGGTTCGTCGTGCGTGCCGAGCTCGAACCTTACGCCGTCAGCTCCTGGCAGAACTCGCCGAACGCGTCGACGTACTTGCTCACGTCGTCCTCGGTGTGTTGCACCGAGATCGTCCACTGTTCCTCGTCGCCGGGCGTCATGAAGATGCCGCGGTTCACCATGAACGGGTACGAGGCCCAGTAGATCTCGGGGATCGTCTCGAGGAAGTCGCGGTAATTCCGCAAGGGCTCCGCCCGGTACGACACGCAGCCTTTCGCGCCCAGGTCGACCGTGTGCGCCGGGATGCCGCCGTCGGCGATCGCCCGGTTGCACCCCTCGGCGAGCATGGTGCCGAGCTTGCCGAGGTGGTCGTAGGCGTCGCGGGTGAGCACCTGGGTGAGCGCCGCGAGCCCGACCGCCGACGAGAGCGGGTTGCCGTTGAACGTGCCCTGCTGTGCCGCGCCCTTGGTCACGAACTCCATCACGTTGGCGTCGCCGCCGAAGGCGCCGATCGTCGCGCCGCCTCCGATCGCCTTGGCCCACGCGGCGAGGTGCGGCACCACGCCGAACCGTTCCGCGGCGCCGCCGTAGGCGATCGTGCCGCCGCACTTGACCTCGTCGAAGATCAGCACGGCCCCGTGCTTCTCGCAGGTGTCCTTCAACGCCTGCAGGTAGCCGTCGGCCGGCACCACGATGCCGATGTTCATCATCACCGGCTCGAGGATCACCGCGGCGATCTCACCCGGGTTGTCGGTGAACGCCGCCTCGACCGCCGACGCGTCGTTGAACGGCGCGACGATCGTGGTGTCCCACAGCGCCGCCGGCACACCCTTGCTCGTCGGCTGCGTCGTGTACCAGGCCTTGCCGCTGTGATCGACGTTGTGCCGCAGGTCGAGCACGTCGGCCTCGGGCACCACCGAGAACAGCACCGAGTCGTGGTGGCCGTGGTAGGAGCCTTCCATCTTGAGGATCTTGTCGCGGCCGGTCGCCGCGCGAGCGACCCTGATCGCGTCCATCGTCGCCTCGGTGCCGGAGTTGACGAACCGCATCTGATCGACCTGGAACCGCTCGCAGATCTCCTCTGCGAGCGCCACCGTGGCCTCGGTCGTCACGGCGAAGTGGATCGCGTCCTCGGCCGCCTTCTTGATGGCTTCCACGATCTTCGGGTGCGCGTGGCCGACCACGTTGACCCCGAACCCGCCGTGGAAGTCGATGTACTCGTTGCCGTCGACGTCGGTGACCCCCGAGCCCTTGCCGTGCGCGAGGTACACCGGGTAGGGGTCGCCCGTCTGGAAGTTCGATACCACGCCGTTCGGCAACGATCCGATGGCCCGCTGGAACAGCTGCTCGGACGCTCGCGTACGCGCGAGCCAGTCCTTCGTTTCCCGCTCGGCGATCTCCGCCGCGCGTGCCTTGAGTCGATCGAGATCCACTGTGTCCCACCTCCTGAGTCGGGCAAGGGTACCCGCGGCCGGGTCGCGCACGCAACGCGCTGTGGTCGTCCGACCGTCAGGGGCGGTAGTTCGTGAACTGCAGGGCGAGCCCGAAGTCGTGGTCCTTCACGGCGCGGATCGCGGCCTGAAGGTCGTCCTTGCTCTTGCCGAGCACGCGGACCTGTGCGCCCTGGATCTGTGTCTGGATCTTCGGCACGGCCTGGCGCACGAACTTCGAGATCTCCTTGGTCTTCTCGTCGCTGATGCCGGTGACGATCGTGACGGTCTGGCGCGCCGTGCCCTTGGCCGCGTCTTCGATCGGGCCTGCCTGCAACGCTTTGAGGGGGATGCTGCGCTTCACCGCGCGCTCCTGCAGCACCTGCCACGCGGCCTTCAGGCGGTCCTCGGTGGCCGAGCGCATCTCGATCGTGCCCTCGCCGAGCGTGACGGTGGTGTCGGTGCCCTTGAAGTCGAACCGCTGCGAGAGCTCGCGCCCGGTCTGGTCGACCGCGTTGCGGACCTCCTGCATGTCGACCTCGGAAACGATGTCGAAGGAGAACTGGTCTTTCGCCATGGGCGCATCGTACCGCCGGCTCGAGTGGGGCGGCCGCGAGCCTTCCGCTATCCTCGGGACGCGCCACGGGAGGATGCCCGAGTGGCCAAAGGGAGCGGCCTGTAAAGTCGCCGGCGATGCCTACGGAGGTTCGAATCCTCCTCCTCCCACCGACCGACCGACCGACTCACTCACTCACCCAGCTCCGCCGCCACCACCGACCAACCGACGACCGACCGACTCACCGACTGACGACCTCCGTTCTTCCTCATCCGATAGGGTTCGATGATGCCGCCGGATGAGAAGCCCCGGCTTCATAGGTACCCGGCCTATGTTCGCGAGTCGCCCTACCTCGAGTTCGCGATCGCGGAAGGCGCCGTCATGGCTTGGCCCTACAACCGGATGTGGCTGCCGGCAAGCTACGGCCGCGACCGCCGCGTCGAGTACGAGGCGCTCCTCGAACGCGTCACGCTGTGGGATGTTGGGTGTGAACGCGCGCTCGAGTTGACCGGACCCGACGCCGTGCCGTTCGCGGACTACCTGCTCACACGCGACATCGCCGGACAGACCGTGGGCCGGTGCAGGCACGCGACGGCCTGCGACGAGGATGGGGTGATCATCTGCGAGGCGCTCGTGCTGCGGTTGAGCGACGAGCGCGTCTGGATCTGTCACGGGCCGGCTGACTTCCCGCTGTGGGCGCGAGCGGTCGCTTTGCACACCGAGCACGAGGTCGAGGTCCACGAGGCGCCGGTATCACCGCTCGCGCTGCAAGGACCCCGCGCACTCGACGTCATGAAGGCGCTCGCGCCGGGCGTTGCCTCGATGCCGCGGTACGCATGGGATCGGACGTCGATCGCTGGGGTGGAGGTGCTCGTGTCGCGCACCGGCTGGAGCGGCGAGTTCGGATACGAGGTGTTCGCTCCCGATGTGGAGCCTGCGAGGCGTGTGTGGGAAGAGGTTCGGCGTGCTGCCGATCCGTTCGGAGTGCTGGTGACGCCCGTCATCGGGGAACGGGCGTGGGAGCGCGGCGTGACAGACATCCGCTACGGCGACAACCTCAAGATCAACCCGTTCGAGGTGGGGCTCGAGCACACGGTCGATCTCGACAAGCCCGCGCGATTCATCGGGCAGGAAGCGCTCCGACGTTTAGCGGACGGCACGACCCGGCGGCGTCACGCCGTCGCCTTCACGATCGATGGCGAGGACGTGCCCGACCTCGAGACGTTCTGGCCGGTCATGACACCCGGCGGCGGCGAGCGGATCGGCGTCGTGTGGCAAGTCGGGTACTCGTACGCGCTGGAACGGCACGCCGGAGACGCGCTGCTCGACGAGCCGGCGGAGATCGGTACCCGGCTCGCGCTGCAGTCGC
>DASVGA010000154.1:0-7614 GCA_036379795.1 Actinomycetota bacterium
GGAACGTCGTGCCGAACACCGCGGCGAACTCTTTCTGGTCGAGCAGGTCCTGCTCGATCGCGCTGCGCGGCACGTACGCCCCGATGTTCTGCCGGTAGCGGTAGTCGGCGATCGAGGCGGCCACGTGCTCGATCGTGGCGCCGCCGTTGTCCCACAGGCGTGAGACGTTCATGAACACCTCCGAGGGCACGACGCTCTCGATCACTCCCGTGAGGCCCGAGAAGCGCGACTCGATCAGATGCTCGAGCTGGATCGGGTCGAGCCGCACCCCGCCCACGGAGTCGGGAAGCGGGCACTGCCCGTGGTCGGCGGTGACGATCAATGCGTACTCGCCCGGGAACCGCTCGTCGAGCATGCGGCGCAGGCGCCCGAGCTGCTCGTCGACAGCGTGCAGCTGCAGGCCGGTCCACTTCGACGCCATGCCGTAGACGTGGCCGGTGTAGTCGGGCGACTTGTAGGTCGTGTAGAGCAGGTCGGTCGTTCCGGTCTCGCCGATCGGCTCCGAGTCGAACGCGGCTTCGATCACGTCGCCCTGGTACCGCACGATCGGCGGCTGGCAGCACGGTGACTGGCGGCCGACCGGCGTGAACTGCGCATCCCACCCGGGGTCGACGAACTCCTCGACGTAGCGCTCGTAGGTCTCGGCCAGCGGCATCGATACGGGAAGCCGGTACAGCTGGGGGTTGTGAGGCTGCCACGTGGCTGTGCCGTCCTCGTCCCAGAACACGCCGACCGGAAGATCGTCGGCCGGCCGGTTTCGCCCGCCGAAACCCATCATGCCGAGGTGCCAGACCTGGTACCCGATCTGGCCGACCCACGCCTCCGTCTGCTCGTGCCAGAGGTCGGAGAGCGTCGGGAGCCAGATGTCGTCGGGGCGCGCGAGGCCCGGCGTGTCGTAGGCCTTGCGCACGACCCCCTGTTCGTCGCGGAGGTTGTGGCCGGTGACGCCGTGTCGGTTCGGGAACGTGCCGGTGCCGATCGTGGCGTGTGCGCAGGCGGTGACCGCCGGGAACGACCCCATGATCGCGTTGCGGAAGTTCGCGCTCTCGCCCATGAGCGCTCGAAGCTCCGGCCAATCGTCGCGGAAGGCGTCGAGCACGTTCCACCCTCCTCCGTCGATCACGAACGTGACGACGACCTTGGGGCGTCGAAACGAGCGGCTCGTCGCGAGCTGGAGCGAACGTCCTTCACGGTCGTCGGGCCAGTCCTCGTAGCCGATCAGCTGTGCGGTCGTGGGGGCCAGATCGGCGAGCGTCACTCGCTCATCGGAGTCGCTCGCCACGACGAGACCGGGTGCGTGCACCACGAGTGGGATGCGCTCCAGGTACATCCACGGACTCGCGTGGCTCGTCCGTGGGTCGCGGGGAACGAGCGCCACCGACTCCTGCGGGTAGTTCGCGCTGTTGTAGGGCGCGAGCACGAGCTGCAGGTCCCCGGAGCGCCGAGGGATGAAGTTGCGGCGCACGAGCTCCATGTACTCCGCGCCGAGATCGGTGGCCATCGACTCCTGCACCGGCCGGGGGTCGGAGCGGCCGAGCTTGCGCGCAGCCCATCCGATCGAAGGGCCGGCGAGCGTCCATGCGAGCCCGCCCGCGCCGGCCGCGACGAGCAAGTTCCGCCGCCCCGGATCGGTTCCCGGATCACCGGTTCTGCCCGGCCCCCACTGGGCGATCGCGAGCCCGATCGAGAGCGTGACGACGCCGACCGCGACACCGAGGAGCCAGGAGCCCGCGATACCGACCGCGAGACCGAGCAGCCCCGAGAGGAACGCGAACACGATGGAAGCACGGAAGCCGGGCCGTCGATCCATGGAGATGTCCATGTTCCCAGAGGGGCCGAAGCGGGGGTGGAGCCGAGTGTGACGTTCCAGTTGCAGGGTTGCCCTAACTGCGCTTCCGGTCCAGGTCGAGGAAGGGCAACGGCACGACGGTGGCGCCGACCTTGCCGCGCTCGCCCTCGACGGTCCACTCCACGCTGACGCGCGTACCGAGGCCCGCGTGGCCACGCTCGAGCGAGCCGAAACCGACCATCTTCTTGATCGTCGTGCCCCAGGTGATCGAGGTGGCGCGACCGATCTGGTTCCCCTGCTTGTAGACCGGCACGGGAGCTCGGTGCACGAACGGGCTGATGGCGGGCGCGAGGCCGTGCTTCGCGTACATGCCCTCGATGCCGGACCAGTCGAGCTCGAGGCCGACCAAGCGGCGAGTGGGGCCTCCGGCGGCGTGCTCGGCGCGCAGCGCCCTGCGTCCGGTGAAGTCGGTCGGCTTGCGCAGGTCGACGAGCGGCTCGAACCCGAGCTCGTAGGGGGAGTACTGCTGCTCGGGCGCCACCGCGTGGCGGGCGCTCGTGTACTCGGCCTCGATCAGGATCAGGCCGGCTTCCACACGGGCGACGTCCATGGCGTTGATGCCCACCGGGTAGATGCCGTAGCGCGCCCCGGCCTCGAAGATCGCGTCCCAGACGGGCAGGGCCTGGTCGGCGGGCATGAAGAGCTCGTAGCCGCGGTCGCCTGTGTAGCCGGTGCGGGTGACGTCGACCGCGACACCGGCGACCTCCGTCATGCGGCGCCCGAAGTACTTCAGGTCTTGCCAGTCGCGGCCGGTAGCCTCCTGAAGCACCTCGCGGCTGAGACGGCCCTGCAGCGCCAGCGCAGCGGTGCGTTCGCTGATGTCGTCGACATCGACGTCGAGGCCCGTCGCGTTCATGACGAACCAGCGGTAGCACGGGTCGGCGGCGGTGATCCGGAACGTGGTGTCGTCGAGGCGCGCGATCGTGCCGTCGTCGAGCACCTTGCCCTGCTCGTCGCACCACGGCGAGTAGAAGACCCGGTCGACCCGCAGCTTCGTCATGTCGCGGGTCATGACCCGGTCGAGCAGCCGCTCGGCGTCGGCGCCGCGGACCTCGTACTTGTACAGCGGACTGATGTCGATGACCGCAGCCGCCTCGCGGATCGCGCTGTACTCGATGTCGTGGAAGTCGGCGTAGACCGGCACCGAGTAGTAGCCGGACCACTCGCCCCAGGCCATCTTCGAGTTCAGCGCCTCCTGGCGCGGGAAGAACGCGGTGGGCACGCTCACGGCCGGACCTCCTCGGGGACTTCGACGGGGCGCACGTCGGGCGCTCGACGCAGCGTAGGGTAGCCGACGCCCGGCGGAGCCCGGCACCGGCCCGCTTGACCAGTAGTCAAGAGGGCGTTGGTGACGCTGTGGGCCCCCGACTAGCATGAGCGACCGGCGAGCCCGGGCATGCTCGGTGCGTTCGACCTCGAGTCACCCGGGAGGATCCCTCATGGCGAAGCGGTACGACGCGGTCGTGATCGGAGGCGGGCACAACGGCCTCGTGAACGCCGCATACCTCGCGAGAGCCGGGTTGAAAGTGCTGGTGCTCGAGCGCCGGCACATCCTGGGTGGCGCGACGCTCACCGAGGAGATCGTTCCCGGGTTCAAGTTCTCGGTCTTCAGCTACGTGGTCTCGTTGCTGCGCCCCGAGATCATCCGCGACCTCGAGCTCGCGAAGCACGGGCTCGAGATCCTTCCGCTCGACGGCACGATCACGCCGCTCGACGACGACTACCTCTGGCGGGTGAACGACCACGGCAAGAACGTGCGGGAGCTCCGCCGCTGGAGCCTGAACGACGCCGAGGTCTACGAGGAGTACGGCCAGCTTATGGCCGAGATGGGGCGGTTCATCAAGCCGATCCTGTCGATCGCACCGCCCGACCCCGGCACGATCTCGCCGCGGCACTGGCTGCCGCTCGGGCCGCTGGCGAAGGCGTTCCGGGACCTTCCGAAGAAGATGCAGACGACGTTCATCCAGCTCATGACGATGAGCGCGGCCGACTTCCTCGATCAGTGGTTCGAGACCGAGCCGCTCAAGGCGACGATGAGCGCCTCAGGCATCATCGGAACCTTCCAGGGGCCGCGCTCCCCGGGCACCGCGTACGTGCTGCTCCACCACTACATGGGAGAGATCGACGGGGCGTTCCGCGCGTGGGGCGTGCCGCGCGGGGGCACGGGCTCGGTCGCCTACGCGATCGCCGACAGCGCGCTCTCGCTCGGCGTCGAGATCCGAACGGAAGCCGGCGTCGCCCGCGTGAAGACGGCGGGCGGCCGCGCGACCGGCGTCGTGCTCTCGAGCGGCGAGGAGATCGAGGCCGGGGTCGTGATGAGCTCGCTCGACTCGCGCCAGACCTTCATCAACCTGCTCGACGAGGGTGAGCTCGAGCCGTCGTTCCGCGACGAGGTGATGCGCTACAAGTACCGCGGCTCGTCGGGCAAGGTGAACCTGGCGCTCAACGGGCTGCCGGAGCTCGCGTGCAAGCCCGGTGTGGGCCCGTGGCTCCGCGGAGCGATCTCGTTCTCACCGTCGCTCGACTACATGGAGCGCGCCTACGACGACGCGAAGTACGGCCGGCCGTCGGAGCGTCCGTACATCGACTGCATCATGCCGACGCTCGTCGATCCGACGATGGCTCCGCCAGGCAAGCACGTGATGAGCTGCTTCGTGCAGTACGCGCCCTACCATCTCGAGGGCGGCGAGCAGTGGGACGACGCGAAGCGCGAGGCGTTCGGTCAGAACGTGATCGACACGCTCGAGGAGCGCTTCCCGAACATCAGGTCGCTGATCGAGGGCCACCAGTTCGTGACGCCGAAGGACATCGAGGACATCACCGGGCTGAGTGAAGGCAACATCTTCGCCGGGGAACTCTCGCTCGAGCAGCTCTTCTTCAACCGGCCGGTGCCCGGGTGGGCGCGCTACGAGACGCCCGTGAAGGACCTCTGGATGTGCGGATCGGCCACCCACCCCGGCGGCGGCATCATGGGCGCACCCGGCATGATCGCGGCGCGCGAGTACCTCAAGCTGCGCAAGCGCGGAAGGCGGGCAGCCTAGGTGGCGCCACGGGCGGACGTCGTCGTCATCGGCGGGGGCCACAACGGCCTCGTCGTCGCGGCCTATCTGGCCAAGGCCGGCCGCAAGGTCACGCTGCTCGAAGCGGCCGACCAGGTCGGGGGCATCCTGCGAACGACCTCGCCGGCCGACGGCGTGACCGCGCCGGGCATCGCGCACACGGTGGGCCGTCTGCGTGCCTCGGTCGTGAAGGATCTCCAGCTCGAGCGGCACGGCTTCGAGGCGATCATGCCGGCGGTGCGCATGTTCGCGCCCCAGCTCGACGGGCCGGCCGTGACGTTCTGGGCAGATCCGGCGCGCACGGCGAGCGAGCTGCGCGAGCGCAACGCGCACGACGCCGAGGCGTTCAGTGGGTTCGACGCCAAGATGCGGGCGATCGCGAGCTTCCTCGCCTACGTCAACGTGGCGACGCCGCCCGACGCCAAGAGCCCCTCGATCGCCGACGCGATCATGGGCCTCAAGCTCGGCAAGGCGTTCCGCGACCTCGGAGCCAAGACCGGCCGCGAGGCGATCCGCGCGCTGCCGATGGCCGTGGCCGACCTCGTGCAGGAGGTCTTCGACGACGAGGCGGTGCGGGGACCGCTCACGACCCGAGGCGTGCTGTTCACGTCGATGGGCCCCTGGGCCACGGGCACCGCAGCGGTGTTCCTGAACGACTCGGCGGGCACCGACGGTGGAGCGGCCGGCACGGCGGTGTTCGCGCGCGGCGGCACCGGGGCGCTCGCGGGCGCGCTCGAGTCGGCGGCCAGGGCGCGCGGGGTCGACGTGCGCACCGGCTGCGAGGTCGCCGGCATCCGCTCGAAGGACGGTCGCGTGCGGGGCGTCACGCTCGCCGACGGCACGGAGATCGACGCGTCGCTCGTCGTCTCGGCCGCCGACCCGAAGCGCACGCTGCGCCTGTGCGACCCCGTGGAGCTGAACCCGTACGAGGTCTGGCGAGCCGAGAACATCCGCCAGCCCGGCGCCACCGCCAAGGTGAACCTGGTGCTCTCGGGGCTTCCGACGTTCCACGGAGGCGATGCCGAGCGGCTGCAGGGAAGGATCGTGGTGGGCCTATCGATCGACCATGTCGAGCGAGCGATGGATGCGAACAAGTACGGGCGCATCGCCGAGGATCCGATGCTCGAGGTCACGATCCCGACGCTCACCGACCCCTCGCTCGCGCCGGAGGGCAGCCACGTGATGTCGATCCTGTTCCAGGCGGCGCCTCGCCACCTGCGTGAGGGCGACTGGTCGACCGAGCGCGACCGCGTCGCCGACCTCGCGGTGAAGTCGATGGAGCGGTTCGCTCCCGGTCTCGGCGAGCTCGTCGAGGCCCGAGAGGTGATCACGCCCGAGGACATGGAGACGGACTACGGCCTCACGGGCGGCCACGCCTACCACGCCGAGCCCGCGCTCGATCAGTTCTTCGCGTGGCGGCCGCTCAACGGGGAAGCGCGCTACCGCCTGCAGATCGAGGGGCTCTACCTCGCCGGCTCTGGCGCCCACCCCGGCGGCGGCATCACGGGCGGTCCCGGTGCGAACGCCGCCCGCCAGATCCTGGCCGACGCGAAGCGGTAGGCGGGCCGCTGTCGCGCCGTCGCGGTCCTACGCCTGGCTGACCTCGAACAGGTGACCGTCGGGGTCGCGGAAGAAGCACCGAACCTCCGAACCCCAGTCGTACGGCGGCGTGAGGAACTCGGCGCCCCTCGAGCGGAGGGTCTTGTAGGCGGCGCGGCAGTCCGGCACGCGGATCGTCATCGAGTGACTGACCGTGGTCGGGTCAGGCGGCGGCGCGAACGTCACGCCCGGCTTGTCCTCGGTCGGCTCTCCGCCGGTGACGACGAGCAGCCACGCGGTGCCGAACCGGAAGACGGCCGACGTGCCCCCGTACTCGCGGTAGGGCTCGGCACCGAGCACGTCGCGGTACCAGTCGCGGGAGCGCTCGAAGTCGGAGACGACGAGGATGTGCGTGAGCTCCATCTCCTCGGTCGGGAACGTGCTCGCCGCCGTGCCTGTGCTGCCCGTGCCGGTCATCGAGAACTCCTCCTTCTCATGTTCGGGAACCTTCAGAGCCGGCGACCGTCGATGACGATGCGTTCGAGCTCGCGGATCACCAGGTCGAGGTGTGCATCCTGCACGAGCGGCGTCTCACGCCGACGCCGATCCACCTCGTCGAGGTCGATGTCCACGACGACCATGGCCTCGTCGTCGTTCGGGGCCTCCGCGACGACGCGACCGTGGGGATCGACGATGTGGGAACCGCCCCAGAACACGAGATCCCCCTCGGCTCCGACCCGGTTGACGAAGACGACGTAGCACTCGAACAACGACGCGTAGCACCGGGTGATGATCCGCCACTGATCCCGGTTGCTGGCCTGGTCGGAGAACCGGCGGTCGATGCTGTTCGAGGGCGCCAGCAGGAGCCGCGCGCCGTCGCGCACCGCGACGAGCACGAGTCCAGGGTGCCAGAGGTCGTAGCAGATGAGCGAGGCCGCGCGCCCCACGCTCGAATCGACGGCGCGCACCGAGGATCCGGGAGTGAAATGCGAGGCTTCCTCCCAGATGTCGTAAGAGGCGAGGTGGACCTTGCGGTGCGTATGCACGACCGCGCCGCCCTGGAGAAACGTCGCGCTGTTGAAGAGATGACCTGCGCGATCTCGCTCGGTGAAGCCGATCAGCGCTGCGGTCGTGTCGCCGGCCGCGTCGGCGAGCGAGGTGATGCGC
>DASVGA010000155.1:0-2517 GCA_036379795.1 Actinomycetota bacterium
TGCCCGAGCAGCCGACGGCAGCCACCTCGGCGTCGCTCGAGGCGATCCTGCAGCGCGGCGACGGTGACAACGCGGCCGACATCCGCGCCGAGCTGCAGACGAACATGTTCGATCTCGCCTTCGTCGTGCGCAGCGAAGAGAGCCTGTCCAAGATGGAAGAGATCGTCGGCGGCCTGCAGGAGCGGTTCGCACGCGTGGCGATCACCGACAAGGGGGCCCTGTACAACACCGATCTGATGGAGACGGTTGAGGTCGGCTACCTGCTCGACTGCGCCCAGGCGCTCGTGGTGAGCGCCCGCGCCCGCACCGAGAGCCGAGGCGGCCACTACCGCGACGATCACCCGCTGCGCGACGACGCGAACTGGCTGAAGCACACGCTCGCCTACCGCAACGAGGACGGTTCGATCCGCCTCGACTTCAAGCCCGTGAAGATGGGGCCCTACGTGCCCATGGAGCGCAAGTACTGATGGGGACGCCGGCCGAGGTGCTGCAGGACTCCGACGGGCGTCGGGCCGGCGCCGGCCCCGCGGGAGCGGTGCAGATCACGCTGCGCATCCGCCGGTTCAACCCCGAGGTCTCCCAGGATCCCTGGTGGGACGAGTTCACGGTGCACGCCGATCCGCTCGAGCGGCTCGTGGAGGTGCTGCACCAGGTGAAGTGGCACCACGACGGCACGTTGAGCTTCCGGCGGTCGTGCGCCCACGGCATCTGCGGCTCCGATGCGATGCTCATCAACGGCCGCAACGCGCTCGCCTGCAAGGTGCTCGTCGACGACGTCGCGCCGAAGGTCACGATCGAGCCGATCCGCGGGCTTCCGGTGCTGAAGGACCTGATCGTCGACATGGACCCCTTCCTCGACGGCTACAAGGTGGTGCTGCCCTTCCTGATCAACGACTCCGGCGAACCCGATCGCGAGCGGCTGCAATCGGCCGACGAACGAGCCCGCTTCGACGACACGACCAAATGCATCCTGTGCGCGGCGTGCACCACGTCGTGTCCCATCTTCTGGGGCGACGAGGGCTACATCGGCCCGGCCGCGATCGTGAACGCCCACCGGTTCATCTTCGACTCGCGCGACGAAGGCGGGCGCGAGCGGTTGAAGATCCTCTCCGAGAAGACCGGGGTCTTCCGCTGCCGCACGACGTTCAACTGCACGGAAGCGTGCCCGCGCGGCATCCAGGTGACGAAGGCGATCCAGGAAGTCAAGCGCTCGATCCTGTTCGACCGCTTCTGACCGCCTCGCCGGCACGGTCGAGGCACCCGGTATCGTGGCGCGCCATGGCGCACCGCGTAACGCTCATCCCGGGCGACGGCATCGGCCCCGAGGTCGCGGCGGCGACCCGGCTCGTGCTCGACGCCGCCGACGTGGGCATCGAGTGGATCGAGCGCGAGGCCGGCAGCGTCGCGCTCGAACGGCACGGCGAGCTCATGCCCGAGGAGACCCTCGACGCGATCCGGTCGAGCCGCGTCGGGCTCAAGGGCCCCATCACGACCCCGGTGGGGGGCGGCTTCCGCAGCGTGAACGTGGCCCTGCGCCAAGGACTCGACCTGTTCGCGGCGGTCCGGCCGGCGAGGGCGCTGCCCGGAGTGCCGATCCGCCACCGCAAGGTCGACCTGGTGGTGGTGCGCGAGAACACCGAGGATCTCTACGCAGGCATCGAGTTCGAGCGCGGCTCCCCCGAAGCGCGGGCCTTGCGGGAGGAGCTGCGCGCGCTCGGCGGGTACGAGCTGCGTGAGGACGCCGGCATCACCGTGAAGCCGATCAGCGTGAAGGGAACGCGTCGGATCGTGCGGTTCGCGTTCGAGTACGCGCGAACTCACGACCGCCGCAAGGTCACCCTCGGACACAAGGCCAACGTGATGCGCTACTCCGACGGATTGTTCCTGCAGACCGCCGAGCAGGAATCGCACGACTTCCCCGATGTCGAGTGGCAGGAGATCCAGATCGATCACCTCACGAGCCGCCTCGCGAAACAGCCCGGTGACTTCGACGTGCTGCTGCTCCCGAACCTCTACGGCGACATCATCAGCGACCTCTGCGCCGGTCTCGTCGGTGGCCTCGGATTGATCCCCGGCGCGAACATCGGCTGGGAGTACGCGGTGTTCGAGCCCGTCCACGGCAGCGCTCCCGACATCGCCGGTACGGGCGTGGCAGACCCGATCGCGATGATCCTGTCCGGAGCCATGATGCTGCGCCACATGGGTGAGATCGCAGCTGCGGAGAACGTGGAGTGGGCTGTCGACCAGGTGCTCGAGCGCGGCCGGGTGCGCACACCCGACCTCGGCGGAAGTTCGACGACGATGCAGGTGGCCGAGGAGGTCGCGACCCAGGTCACCGCCTGGGAGCACAGCCCGAGCTGACCCCACGTCGGGTCACCCGTCGTGCTGAGGGTGGTGCGGACCGTCAGGCCCTCGACCGAGGTCCCCGTCGCCGGTGCGTCAACAGCCGGGCTGACCGTGGTTGCCGCAACATCCGCCGTTCACCAGACTCTTGGCACGGTTGCGGAACGTGAGTCC
>DASVGA010000156.1:0-3238 GCA_036379795.1 Actinomycetota bacterium
CGCGGATCGAGAACCGCATCGTCACGCATGGTCTCACGACGGTTGCCGCAGGCAGAGCCGGGTAGCGTGGGACCTGTGACCGTTCCGCTGTTGCGACGCGCGCTCGACGCGATGCTCGAGACCTCGGTGGTCGGGAGCTTCACCAAGGTCGGGTACGAGGCGCGTCGGCGCATGTTCGACTGGCAGGATCTCGGGTCGTTCGACATGCGGGGCCGCACGGTCGTGATCACGGGCGGCAACTCCGGACTCGGTCTCGTCACGGCGAAGGCGCTCGCGCGCATGGAGGCGTCGGTCCGGATCGTCGCGCGCGACGCCGACCGAGGTCGCGCCGCGCTCATCGGGATCTCGGCCGAGGGCGGACCGCCTGCGGAGCTGTACGTGGCAGACATCTCGTCACTCGCCGACGTTCGCCGCCTCGCGAGCGAGATCCGAGAGCGGGAACCCCGCCTCGACGTGCTCGTGCACAACGCGGGTGCGCTGCTCGGCGAGCGGCGCGAGTCGGCCGACGGACACGAGATGACGTTCGCCACCATGGTGCTCGGACCGCACCTGCTGACGAGTGAGCTCGTGGCGCTCCTGCGCACGACGCCGGGCGGCGCGCGCGTGCTGTGGATCGCGAGCGGCGGCATGTACACGCAGTCGCTCGACGTCGATTCGCTCGAGATGGGTTCCGACGACTACGACGGCACGAAGGCCTACGCGCGGGCCAAGCGCGCGCAGGTCGTGCTCGCCGAGGAGTGGGCCAAACGACTGCGGGACGACGGCGTGGCGGTGCACGCGACGCACCCTGGCTGGGCCGACACGCCGGGCCTCGAGACCGGTCTCCCCGGCTTCCGAACGGTGCTCGGACCGTTCCTGCGCTCACCCGAGCAGGGCGCCGACACGATCGTGTGGCTCGCCGCTGCCGATGAGCCCGGACGCGTCACCGGCAAGTTCTGGCTCGATCGCGCTCCGCGATCGACCGAGAAGCTCGTGCCCTCAGGCGCGACACCGGATGAACGGGCCAGGCTCTGGCATCTCTGCGAGCGCCTCACCGCAGGATGATCAGCTGCCGAGGCCGCCACCCTCACGAGACGGGGCCGGGCGATCGGTGAGGGCGCGCTCGAGCGCGTCGGCCTGGCTCCGCACGCTCTGCGGCGACGGACCGCCGGGCGTCGTTCGAGCGGACACGCTCCGATCGGGGTCGAGCATGGCGGCGCCGTCGGGCACCCCGAGCTCCTTCCATTCGACCTCGGTGAGGTCGGCGAGTCGGCGACCCTGTCGATCGGCGCGCAGCAACAGCTCCCCGATGCGGGCGTGCGCCTCGCGGAAGGGAACGCCCGTCAGCACCAGAGCCTCGGCGAGGTCGGTCGCGTAGAGCCCATCGTCTGAGCAAGCGCCCCGCATCGCCGCGGTGTCGAACCGCATCGTCGCCACGGCGCCCGAGATCGCCGGAAGCACCAGCTCGAGCGTGTCCACGGCGTCGAAGACGGGCTCCTTGTCTTCCTGCAGGTCACGGTGGTAGCCGAGCGGCAACCCCTGCAGCATGGAGGTCGCCGATGCGAAGTCCGCCGCGACGCGCGCGGCTTTGCCCCGCACGAGCTCCGCCGTGTCGGGATTCCGCTTCTGCGGCATCATGCTCGACCCGGTCGAGTAGGCCTCGTCGAGCGACGCCCAACCGAGCGACTCGTCGCTCCACCGCGCGAGGTCGGCTGCGAGCCGCGATAGATGGGTCGCGCAGATCGTCGCCACCGCGAGGAACTCCTGCACGACGTCGCGATCGCTCACGGCGTCGATCGAGTTCGCGAACGCCCGCTGCATGCCGATCTCGGACGCGGTCGCTGCCGGATCGAGCCCGAGCGTCGAGGTGGCGATGGCCCCGGCGCCCAGCGGTGACGTCGAGGCCCGGTCCGACCAGTCGTGCAGGCGGCCGAGGTCACGCGCGAGCGCCCAGGCGTGAGCGAGCACGTGATGGCCGAGCGTGACCGGCTGCGCGAAGCGCGCGTGCGTGGTCCCGGGCATCACCGTCAACGCGTGCTCACGGGCCCGCGCGATCAGGATCCTCGCGAGCGCGACCACCAGCTCGTGGATGCGCGAGGCGGCCGCGAGCGTCCAAAGACGCAGATCGGTGACCACCAGGTCGTTGCGAGACCTCCCCGCGTGCAGCTTCGCTCCGAGATCACCGAGTCGATCGGTGACGCCACGCTCGATGGCCGAGTGGATGTCCTCGTCGGCGTCGTTGAAGGTGAACGTGCCGGCGGCGATCTCCGCACCGACGGCCACGAGCGCTTCCTCGAGGGCCGTGGCCTCGGTCGGATCGAGCACGCCGGCACGAGCGAGCGCACCCACGTGTGCGGCCGAGGCCTGCACGTCGGCGGCGGCGAGCCGAACGTCGAAGTGGAGCGACCGGCCGAGCGCGTGCGCCTCGGGCGCGGGCGGCGAGGAGAACCGCCCCGCCCAGAGCGGCCGCTCCTCGGTCACGCGCGGCTTCCCTGCTTCGCCGACCACACCTTCAACGGCAGGCCGTACAGGCGCACGTACCCCTTGGCGTCCGACTGGTCGAAGGCGTCGCCGCTCCCGTAGGTGGCGAGGGACAGGTCGTAGAGCGAGTGAGCGCTCCGTCGTCCGACCACCGTGCAGGAACCCGGCTCGAAGCGCAGTCGCACCTCGCCCGTGACGTGCTGCTGGGTGGCATCGACGTAGGCGTCGATCGCGGTGCGCAGGGGCGAGAACCAGTGTCCGTCGTAGACGAGGTCGGCCCAGCGCTGCTCGAGCTGAGGCTTGTGGTGGGCGAGGTCGCGCTCGAGCGTCAGGTCCTCGAGCGCCTGATGGGCTCGGATGATGGCAAGCGCGCCCGGCACCTCGTAGAGCTCGCGGCTCTTGATGCCCACGCGGCGGTTCTCGATCATGTCGACGCGCCCGAACCCGTAGGAGCCGCCCAGCACGTCGAGCCTGCGGATCAACTCCGCCAACGGAACGGCCTCGCCATCGAGCGACGTCGGCACGCCGCGCTCGAACGCCACCGTGGTCTCGGTGGGCTCGGTAGCACGGTCGGCAGGCGCCGCTGTCCGTTCGAACGCGTCTTCGGGTGGCGCGACCCACGGGTCCTCGAGCGGACCGCACTCCGCCGTGCGCCCCCACACGTTCTCGTCGACCGAGTAGGTCGCGACCACGTCGGAGATCGGGATGCCCCACTCGTCGGCGAGCGCGATCGCCTTCTCGCGCGGGATGGTGGCGTCGCGGATCGGCGCGAGCACCT
>DASVGA010000157.1:0-2203 GCA_036379795.1 Actinomycetota bacterium
CGGTGCTCGCACGGTGACAAGGGCTGCACCCTGTGCACGCTCGCGTGCCCTCGCTTCCGCGACTGGGAAGCCGAGATCGACACGACCCTGTTCGGCATGGCCCGCACACCCGACGAGGTGATCGGCAAGCACCGTGAGATCGTGCTCGCGCGCGCTACCGACCCCCAGATGCTGATGGCCGGACAGGACGGCGGGGTCGTCTCCGCCTTGCTGATCTGGGGACTGCGCACGGGCCAGATCGACGGCGCGTTGACATCGAAGCTCTCCGACGAGCGCCGATGGGATGCCGAGCCAACCGTGGTCACCGACGCGCAGGGCGTGCTGGACACCGCGGGGTCGCGCTACACGTACTCCGCCAACCCGCTCGCGCTGCTGCAGGCCGCCGAGATGGGTCTGTCGAACGTGGCGCTCGTGGGCATGAGCTGTCAGGCGAGCGTGACCGGGTCGATGCAGGCCCGGCGGGTGAACAAGTGGCACAAGAAGATCGCGTGGACCTTCGGCCTGCTCTGCTCCAAGACCTTCACCTACGACGGGCTGATGGTCGAGATCGCCCAGCACGAGCTCGGCCTCGACCTCGATCACCTCGCGAGGGTCAACGTGAAGGGCAAGCTGCTCTTCTACACCGATGAGGGCGACGAGCGCACCTACTCGCTGAAGGAAGCCCATCGGTTCACTCGGCCGGGATGCCTGAAGTGCCCCGACTTCGCGGCCGAGCACGCAGACATCTCGTTCGGGGGCCTCGGCCAGTCGGAAGGGTGGACGCTCACGATCGTGCGGACCGACCTCGGAGCCGATGTCTGGCAACGGGCGATCACCGAGGGGATCGTCGAGGCCCGACCGGCATCGGAAGACCCCAAGGCCGTCGAGCTCATGTTCAAGCTGGCTGCCAAGTCGCGGGCCCGTTGGCCGGAGCCCGGCGAGGTGCCGCACGCCGGGGCCACCCCGGGCATGGTTCCCGATCCGGCCTGACACGGGCCTACACCTGTGCCGGGAGCCCGCCGATACACCTTCGAACGAGCCCTCGGGCCATCTCGGCGTGTGCCTGGATGAGGGCTTGTAGCCGAAGGGAGACGACACGGTGGACACCGCGCGCAGGATCGAGGACGACCTGCGCCATGCCCCCGTGCTCGAGGCCGTCGCCGACGCCGTCGAGCGGCTGTTGTCTGCGTCGGACTGGCGCCCCGCGGCCGCCGCTGCGCTCGAACGACTGGGCTCGGCTGCCGGCGCCTCTCGCGCATACCTGATCGAGAACCACATCGACGAACGAGGCATGCTCGTCGGCTCCACACAGCATGCGTGGTCATCGACCGTCGGGGGGCGACCGCCGTCCGACGTCGAGGACGAGCGGGCGTGGCAGGGTGCGCTGAAGCGCTGGGCGGGCCTGCACGCGATGGGCAGCGTCGTCGTCGCCGACGTCGCGAACCTTCCCGACGACGAACGGGTGGAGCTGGAGTCACGAGGGGTGTGCTCGGTCGCCGAGTATCCCATCCTCACCGGTGCCGCATGGTGGGGCGTGATCGGCTTCGAAGATCACGAACGAGACCGGAGCTGGCGCAACGAGCTCGAGGCGCTCCGGACGATCGCCTCGGTGATCGGCGCCGTCGTCGCCCGAGATCGCGCGACGGAGGAACACCGCCGTACCGAGCGGAGATGGCAGCAGGTCATCGAGCACATCCCGGCCATCACCTACACCGACCTCGTGGTGGCTCCGGGACAGGTCCGCATGGGGTTCGTGAGTCCGCAGATCCAGACCGTGCTGGGATACGAGCCTCAGCGGTTCCTCGAGGACCCCAAGCTCTGGCTCAGCCTGGTGCACCCCGACGATCTAGCGCGTCTCGAGGCCTCGGGCGTGCTCGAACCGTCGGACACGTCCGCATTCGATGAGATCTACCGCATGCGGGCAGCGGATGGCTCGTATCGCTGGCTCCATGACACCTCGACCCCGGTGGTGAACGGCCACGGTGAGTTCGATCACTTCCTCGGGTTCGCGATCGACGTGACCGAGCGAATGCAAGCCCAAGAGTTCGTCCGCCAGGCGGAGGAGCGCTACCGGTTGCTCGTGGAACGGACGCCCGTCATCACCTACACGGAAGACATCGCCGAGGTCTACGAGCCGGAGGCAACGGTCTCTTATGTGAGCCCCCAGATCACAGCGATCCTCGGATACGACGCCAGGGATTGGCAGGAACCGGGCTTCTGGATG
>DASVGA010000158.1:0-5650 GCA_036379795.1 Actinomycetota bacterium
CCATCGCTTCCGACAGCTCGATGCCGTGCACCGGCACTCCTCGCGCAGAGAGCGGCAGCGCGACCCGGCCCGTCCCGATGGCCGAGCTCCAACGCGCGACCGCCACGAGCGATCTCGAAGAGGAAGGCAACCGCCGGGTCCAGGACCTCTGAGGCGAACATCTCAGCGGCCGTCTCGTCGTAGCGCGCGGCGACCGGCTCGTCGAAGTAGCCGTCGTCGTTCACGGCCCGAACCTACCCGAACGACCCCCCACGCCCCGCCGCGATGGCTCTGCTAGGTTGCCTCGATGAATGCGAGCGTGCTGCAGGACGCGTTCGCCCACCACGCGTGGGCGACCCTGAAGCTGATGGATGCGTGTCTCGAGCTCCGCCCCGAGCAGCTCGAGACGGCGGTGCCCGGCACCTACGGCTCGATCCTCGATACGATGCGCCACCTCGTCGGCGCCGACGCCTCCTACCTGTTCGCGATGACCGAGGGCAAGGTCGCCCCGATCGACGAGGACGCGATGGGCCTGCCCCAGCTTCGGGTCGTGATGGAAGGTCACGGGGCCGCCTGGACGGCGCTGCTGGAGCAGGACATCGACCCTGCGGCGATGATCGTGCGACGCCGTGACGACGGATCCGAGACCCACGCCCCGATGGGCATACGGCTCGCGCAGGCACTGCACCACGGCACCGATCACCGGAGCCAGGTCTGCACCGCTCTCACGTCGCTCGGCATCGAGCCGCCGGACATCGACGTCTGGGACTTCGCCTGGCACGACGACAGGCTCGTCGAGGTCCCTGCCGCGACCTGACGCACACGACGCTGTCCTTGTCGGAGCCCACCGCTAGCGTTCGCAGCATGCGAAAGAGCAGTTGCCGAGGACCACGATCGAGCACGTGGGCGATCGACGAACCCGACAACCGGCGCGAACGCATGCGCGGGGCACGCAACATCCGTTGGTCGACCTCGACGCACGGCATACTCTTCCGACGATGCCGGTCGGTGCACACGTTCGGTATGCGCGAGCCGATCATCGTCGCAGGCCTCGATGTGCGCATGCGCGTCGTGCGGGTGAGCATCCTGCGACCCCGACGAGTGCTGTTTCCCCGGCCGGGGGTGCGACACGTGCTCGAGGCGCGAGCCGACGCAGACATCCGCCGAGGTGACCGGTTCTTCCGGAACGACGAAGCGCGGTCCGAGCGCCGCCGGGGGGAAGGTCCGACGACGCTCAGACCGACGCGTCGATGACGAGGCGCAGGAGTGCCGCGAGGGCCGTTCCCGCCGCGGCGATGACCGCTGCGACGACATACGGCGCCCAGCTGGGGACCGCGATCGGTTCCTTGCGGGCCGGATCGGGCCGCATCAGACCGAGCCACTCCAACACGAGCCTCATCACATGAACTGTTCGGCTCGTACAGGTCACCGGTTGAGCGCTCGGGCCAGCCGATCGCTCACGCGATCCAGCTGGGCCCGCGCGTGCCGACGACCTTCCACGAGCCATCGCGCTCTTCGAGCACCCAGGTGCTGCCCGAGCCGCAGAGCCCACCGCACAGGTAACTCGCTCCCACCCTGACGTCACCGTCGCGTTCCACGATGGGGCCGAGGGTCACGACGACCTCGTTCGGCGCTCCCTCGAACCAGTCGTCGTCGTACAGCTTCGTGGGATCGTCGATGAACCGCAGGTCTTGGTCGCCCAGCCGTTCGCGCAGGGCCTGCTGCTCGGCTTCCGAGAGCACGTCCTCGCACGGCTCGGGCTGGTCACCCACGAGCTCGGTGGGGTCGGTGCACAGTCCCGTCACCACGTAGACGCGGCGCCACGTCATGCCCTCGCTGCTCACGAGCTCGGGGATCAGGGCGCCGTAGATGCCGACCCTGCGCTCGTCGACCTCGACGGCGGGTGACTCGGGCGCCGTCGCGACCGGAGCAGGAGGGTCGGCTTCATCGGCACACGCGACCAGCAACGTCGCGAACACGATGAGCATCGCCGTGCGTTTCATGCATGACCTCCTCAGGGAAGGATGGCAGGATGGTCTCGCGTTCACATGCCGCCAGCGCACGGTCGTGTGACACCCCTCAGGGCACGGTGAGCCGGTCGCTGTACTCTGTCGGCTCGCCTCTGCGGCCGCTACCCTGCTGGAGGATCACCTGCGCCCCCATCGTCTAGCGGCCTAGGACGCCGCCCTTTCAAGGCGGAAGCACGGGTTCGAATCCCGTTGGGGGCACGGCTCTGCGCACGGATCCTCGTGGTCCTGGTGCAGCGCCAAGGCATCGAGGAACACGAAACGTGCGCCCGTAGAGGAGTCAGGTCGTCCTCACCTCCCTGTCAAGGAGGAGATCGCGGGATCGAAGCCCGTCGGGCGCGCCGAAGCAGCACCTACATCTCGACGATCGTGCGGGCTCCCTCGCCGCGGCGGAGCCGGCCGAACGCCTCCTCGACGCCGTCCAGATCGGTCACGTGCGAGACCACGCCGTCGAGATCGAGGTCGACCTCGCCAGCGGCGACCAGCCGAGCGAGCGCGGCGAGATCGCCGGCCGGATCGCCCGAGCCGTAGTACGAACCGCGCAGTCCCTTCTCCGACAACAGCTCCTGCGCGGGGATCGGGACCTCGACGCCCCTCGGCGCGATGCCGACGACCACGGCGGTCGCCCCGGCACGCAGCACGTCGAACGCCATGCGGATCGTGTCGGCTCGACCCACCACCTCGAAGGCGTGATCCGCGCCCCCGTCGGTGAGCGCCCGGATCTGCGAGGTCGTCTGGCTGCCGTGGGCCTCGAACACATGGGTGGCGCCCCGCGCCGTCGCCCGACGCAACTTGTCCTCGCGGGCGTCGACGGCGATCAGCGGATCGGCGCCGGCGAGCCGGGCGGCTGCGATCACATGCAGGCCGACCCCACCGCACCCCACCACGCAGACGCTGTCGCCGGGCGCCACCCGTGCCGCGTTGCGGACCGCGCCGAAGCCCGTGACCACGCCGCAGCCGAGCAGCGCCGCCTGCGCGAGCGGAAGCCCGGGCGGGATCGGCACGGCCGAAGCGACCGGCATCACCGCGAGCTCGGCGAAGCACGACACGAAATTAAAGTGCTGGATCACCTCGCCCCCGGAAAACGACAGCCGAGAGGTGCCGTCGAGCAAGGTTCCTGCCCACGACGCCGAGGCGGCCACCTCACAGAGCCCGCGCCGCCCCGTGACGCACTGGCGGCACCCACCGCACGACGGAACGAAGCAGAACGCCACGGGATCGCCGGGCGCCACGCTTCCAACGTCGGGGCCGACGGCTTCCACGACCCCGGCCCCTTCGTGGCCGAGCACGATCGGCCACCGGCCATCGCCGAGGCTGCCGTCGGCGAGGTGCACGTCCGAGCGGCAGACGCCGGCGGCCGCCACACGCACCAGCACCTCACCGGGCCCGGGGGGCGCCAACACGACCTCCTCGACCGTCAGCGGCTGGTTCGCCGAACGGAGCACGGCCGCCCGCATGAGGCGCTCGCCGGTCATGCCGTGCGGTACGCCTCCAGCGCATCGAGATCGGGGGTGACCCCGAGGCCGGGTCCATCGGGGGCCGCGATCGTGCCGTCGGCGGCCACCTGGATCGGTTCGGGCAGCAACGAGTCGCGCCGCTCCGGGCTCCATGCCGGCGGGTCGTACGGAACCTCGACGAAGGGACACGTGGAGACGGCCAGGGCCAGGTGCAGGTTCGCCACGAGTCCCATGCCGTTGGACCAGGTGTGGGGCGAGTACATGCGCCCGAGCAGGTCGGCCGTGGCCGCGACACGGCGACCGCCGCCGATGCCGCCGGCCAGCACGACGTCGGGCTGGATCACGTCGACGCTTCCTCGCACCAGCAGGTCGCGGGCCTGCGTGACGCGGCGAACCATCTCGCCCGCGGCCAGGCGGATCGACGTGAGTCGCCTCAGCGCCGCATACCCGTCGACATCGTCGTCGGCGAGCGGCTCCTCGAGCCAGTAGACGCCGAGCGCCTCCAGCGCCCGGGCACACGCGGCCGCCGTCGGCACGTCCCATCGAGGCGACCGATCTCCCGACATGCGCCAGCCGTGGTTCGCGTCGACCATGATCGCGAAGCCCTCGCCCGCCGCCTCGCGCACGGCACGCACCACCTCGAGATCACGCCGCCAGTCGTCGTGATGGAAGCGGATCTTCACTGCACGGAAGCCGAGCTCGACCAGCTGCTGCACGCGCCTGACCCGTTCCCGTGGCTCGACGAGCTCACCGGTCGAGGCGTAGGCGAGCAGCCGCTCGTTCCTGCCGCCGAGGAGCTGCCACAGAGGGCGTCCGAGTGCGCGCCCCGCCAGATCCCAGACGGCGACCTCTGCGCACCACGGGCGACCGCCGTGCACGTCGACCGTCTCGCAGAGCTCGCGCACCACTTCCGTGCGCAGCGGGTCGAGGCCCACCAGCAGCGTCCGAAGACGGTCGACGTCGGGCAGCTCATCGCCGCTCGCGAACCCCGACGAGCCGTCGTCGCCGTGCACGATGGTGAGGATCGAGGTGATGGCTGTGCGGGGCTCCGGATCCCAGGCGGCAGCGAACGGCAGATCGAGCGGGAACTCGTACCTCCGGGTCTCGAGGTCGGAGATCCGCACCCTGTCAGTCCCCGCGGTAGTAGGCGTTCTGCGCCTGGTCCCGGCGGGCGATGAGCTCCTCGAGGCTCTCGACGGAAGCCGGCGCAACGGCGTCGGCGATCGCATCGCGCGTGGCCGCCCGGTTCGCGACCCGAACCGCCCGCTCGTCGGTAGCCCCGGGATCGACCCAGACCGGCACGAGCAGCACCAGCTCGTCGGCGAGCGCCGGATCGATCAGCCCTTCGGCGACGGCATCCATCACACCCTGCGCGATGCCGAGCTGGGCAGCACCCCAGGTCATGCGGCCGTGCAGCTCCTGCTCGATCGTGGACTTGTTCACCACGATCGTACGCGGCCGAACCGCGGCCCCGAGCTCGAGGCAGGCCAGGAACGGCAGGTGCCCGGGACGGGGCGAGCTCAGCGTGCCCACGATCGTGGCGGCGGTCGGCGAGCCCCGCCGCCCGACCACCACGTTGATATGGCTGCCGTTGGGAGCTTCGCCGGACCAGGCCTCGCCGATCCTGCCGTCGAGCTCGTCTGCGGACACTCCGGCTCCCATCGATCCAGCGTCAGTCCAGCGTCACGATGGCCCGAAGACTAACGCCACGCCGCAGCAGGTCGAACGCGTCGCCGATCGCCTCGAGCGGGAACCGGTGGCTGATCAGCCTGTCGATCGGCAGCTCCCCTCGCCGGTACCGGTCCACGATCTCAGGGAAGTCCCGCTCGGGCACGGTCGACCCGTAGATGCTTCCCAGCACCCGCCGCTCCATGCGCGGGATCGAGAGCGCGGGAAACGAGACCTCCGCGGTGGCGCCCGGGATGCCGACGAGCACCGCGGCTCCTCGCTCCCGCGTGGACAGGAACGCGGCGCGCGCGGCCTCGGGCCTGCCGGTCGCCTCGACCGCGGCGTCGACGCCGCCGCCGGTGGCATCGCGGACCGATGCGGCGGTCTCCTCCGGCCCCGTCCAGACCACACCTGCGGTGGCACCGAGCGCTCGCGCCACCTCGAGCTTGTCCGGCGCGACGTCGACGGCGACCACGTGCGACGCGCCCGCGGCGACCGCTCCCATGACGGCCGAGAGCC
>DASVGA010000159.1:0-6884 GCA_036379795.1 Actinomycetota bacterium
CGGGTGCAAGGCATAGCCGTAGCTCACGCACGTGAGATCGGTGCCTGCCCGCTTCACGTCGGCCGATCCGATCGGCACGACATGTCGCTCATCGGGCACGTCGCCGGTGATCGCCCGATAGGTCTTCTTGTGCTCGAGGAACAACACGGGGTCGGGGTCGGCGATCGCCGAACGCAGCAGGCCGGCCGCGTCGGCGGGTGTCGAGGGCATCACGACCTTGAGTCCCGGCACGTGCGCATAGAACCCTTCGATGGATTGCGAATGGTACAGCGCCCCGTGGATGCCGCCGCCGCACGGCGTCCTGATCACGAGCGGGCATCCGAACGCCCCGTTCGATCGGTAGCGGATGCGCGCCGCCTCGGAGACGATCTGATCGAAAGCGGGGTGGATGAAGTCGGCGAACTGGATCTCTGCCACCGGCAGCATGCCGTGCAGGGCCATGCCGATCGCGATACCCACCAGGCCCGACTCGGCCAAGGGTGTATCGATCACACGGTGCTCACCGAACTCCTCCATCCAACCGACGCTGATGCGGAAGACGCCACCTCGGTTGCCCACATCCTCACCCAGCAACACGATGCGATCGTCGCTCGCCATCTCGTCGTGCAGGGCGTCTCGGATCGCGGTGACGACGTTCTTCTCGGTCATGGCCCGCCGGGATCGGTCGGCTCGGCGAAGACGTGTCGCATCGCCGACGCGGGGTCGGGGTCGTCGGCTTCCCAGGCGGCCGCGAGCGCCTCGTCGATCTCAGCCTTGACCGCTGCTCGCAGTTCCTCGTCGCCGTGCTCGTCGAGCAGGTGGTGCTCGCGCACATAGTCGGCCAGCACCTGCACGGGATCATGCCGGCGGGCCTGTTCCACCTCGTCTCGCGAGCGGTACGTCTTGTCGTCGTCGTCGCTGGTGTGCCCGAGGAACCGATAGGTCAGGCACTCGATCAAGGTCGGGCCCTCGCCGGCACGGGCGCGGTCATGCGCCGTTCGCATGGCTGCATAGCAGGCCAGTACGTCGTTGCCGTCCACCACGACCCCCGGGAACCCGTACCCGGCCGCGCGGTCGGCCACATGCTCCACCGCCATCTGCTTGGACTGGGGCACGCTGATGGCGTAATGGTTGTTCTCACAGACGAAGATCACGGGAAGCTTGTGGATGCCGGCGAAGTTGAGCCCCTCATGCCAGTCGCCTTCGCTCGTCGCGCCGTCACCGAACCAGCAGCCCACCACGGCGTCCTCGTTGCGGTACTTGATCGCATACGCGATGCCGGCGGCGTGCGGCACCTGGGTCGCGATCGGCGACGAGCCGGTGATGATGCCGAGCGCCGCGTGGCCCCAGTGCGACGGCATCTGACGTCCGCCGCTCGCTGGGTCGTCGGCCTTGGCGAAGATGCCCAAGAAGACCTCGAAGGGCGTCATGCCGGCAGCAAGCACGAGTGCGCCGTCGCGATAGTAGGGAAGCCAGACGTCGACGCCCTTGCGCATTGCCCAGGCGGTGCCGACCTGACACGCCTCGTGCCCTTCGGCCGGGACGACGAAGGGGGCCCGTCCCATGCGGTTCTGCCGCAGCGCCGCCTCGTCGAGCAACCGGGCCGTGAGCACCAAGCGGTACATGGTCCGCAGGTCGTCGTCGGAGAGTCCGAGCTCTCCGTGCGGGGTGGGTGCGACACGCGTGGCCACTAGTTGGAGCTCCGTCGCATCGGTTCCGCGAGCATACACCCGGTCGCACGACGCTCCTGTCCGTTCATAGATACCCCCCGGTGGTATATTGCGTGTCGTCGGGCGATGACGGGAGGACGGTCGTGAAGGATCCGGTCTGCGGCATGGAGGTGGAAGCGTCGTCGGCTGCGGCGGCGTGGGACCACGAGGGAACCACCTACCTGTTCTGTTCGGTGACGTGCATGCGCCGGTTCCGCGAGGACCCCGGGCACTTCCTGTCGCTCGGCGACGACGAACGGCACATGTGAGGGAGGCGGGGTTGCACGGTTACGAGATGAACAAGAAGGCACTGCAGGATCGACTGCGGCGTATCGAGGGACAGGTGCGCGGCCTGCAACGCATGGTCGAGGACGACAAGTACTGCATCGACATCCTGACGCAGCTGAGCTCGGTGCAGGCGGCCCTGCGGGCGGTCGGCATGGGCGTGCTCGACGACCACGTGCGCCATTGCGTGCGCGAGTCGATCGAGCGCGGCGACGCCGACGCCAAGATCGAAGAGCTGATGGCGGCTGTCGGCCGGCTGGCGGTGAGGTGATGGCGGCGGGCGGGGACACGGTCGTGCTCGACATCGATGGCATGACCTGTGCTTCGTGCGTGCAGAAGGTCGAACGTGCGCTCGAGCGCGTGCCCGGGGTCGGGGAAGCGTCGGTGAACCTCGCGACACGCACCGCCACCGTGCACGCATCGACGACGCCGTCATCGGTCGGCGTGGAACCGCTGGTCGACGCCGTGCGCGGGGTCGGCTACGACGCGCACGAGCACACCGAACGCCGCTCGCCCGCCGAGGAGCTCCGGGCCTACGCGCTTCGTCTGGTCGTCGCCGCGCCGTTGACGGTGGCGGTGCTCTGGCTGACGTTCCTCGCGCCGGACGCGTCATGGAACGAGCGGCTCGTGTGGATCCTCACGACCCCGGTCGTGGTGGTCGGGGGCTGGCCGTTCCTCCGCTCGGCGTGGCGAGCTGCGCGCCACCGCTCGACCACGATGGACACGCTGATCTCGCTCGGGGCCGTTTCCGCGTACGGGTACAGCGCCGCGTCGGAGCTGCTCGGTCGCGACGAGCACTACTTCGATGTCGCGGCGGTGATCGTCACCTTGATCCTCGTCGGCAAGGTGCTGGAAGCTCGCGCCCGCTCGAGCGCAGGTGACGCGTCGAGGATGCTGCTCGAGCGCAGACCTCGCCACGCCGCCGTGCTGGTCGACGGCGTCGAACTGGTCACGCCGATCGACGACGTGCGACCGGGCCAGCTCGTCGTGGTTCGAGCCGGGGAATCCATCCCCGTCGACGGGCTCGTGAAGGAAGGTTCGTCGTGGGTCGACCTGTCGCTGATCACCGGCGAGTCGGCGCCGGTCGATGTCGGGCCCGGTGACGAGGTCGTCGGCTCCACGATCAACGGCAACGGCCGGCTCGTCGTCTTCGTGACCACGGTCGGCGAAGGATCGAGGCTCGCCGAGATCGTCCGGTTGCTCGACGCGGCCCAAGGATCGAAGGCTCCGGTGCAGCGGGTGGCGGATCGCGTCTCGTCGGTCTTCGTTCCGGTGGTGATCGCCATCGCGGCCGCGACGTTCGCCGGGTGGCTCCTCGCGACCGACGCATCCGCCGGTGAGGCGATGCTGCACTCGGTCGCCGTGCTCATCATCGCCTGCCCGTGCGCGCTGGGCCTGGCGACGCCGGCCGCCATCATGACGGGTACAGGTCGCGCGGCCGAGCTCGGCATGCTGTTCAAGGGGGGAGAGGTGTTCGAGGCCACGCGGGCAGCCGATACCGTGCTCCTCGACAAGACCGGCACGGTCACCGACGGGGTGATGGGCGTCGTGGAAGTCGTTCCCGCCCCGGGTGTCGAGGAGCGCGCGGTTCTCGCCTCGGCCGGCGCCGCCGAGCAGGGGTCACAGCACCCGATCGCCCGGGCCGTGATCGAGGAGGCCCGGTCACGCGGTGTCGAGGTGCCTGCCTCGACCGAGCATCGAACGGCGCCCGGTGCCGGCGCAGCTGCCGACGTCGACGGCGTCGAGGTGCGGGTGGGGCGTCCGGCCGGCCTCCCCGACGAGCTGGCAGGCGCCACGCGACGCCTGGCCGCCGAAGGGATCACTCCGTTCGCCGTCTGGCGTGACGGCGTGCCGATCGGCGTGGTGGGCGTGGCGGATCGGCTGCGACCCGATGCACCGGAGACGATCCGGCGCCTGCGCGCCCTCGGCCTCGGCGTGGCGATGGTCACGGGGGACCATCGGGTCACCGCCGCCGCGATCGCGGCGGCGGCCGGCATCGACGAGGTTGCGGCCGAGGTCACGCCGCAGGGCAAGGTCGCGCACGTGACCGCCCTGCGTGACGCCGGCCGGCGCGTGATCTTCGTGGGCGACGGTCTCAACGATGCGCCGGCGCTCGCCGCGGCCGATGTCGGGGTGGCCATGGGCGGAGGCACCGACGTCGCCCTGGCCGCGGCCGAGGTCAATCTGCTGGGGGGCGCGATCTCCCTGGTGGCCGACGCCCTCGAGTTGGCTCGGCGCACCTACCGGGTCATCGGTCAGAACCTCTTCTGGGCGTTCGCCTACAACGTGGTCATGATCCCGCTAGCGGTGTTCGGGGTGCTCGACCCCATGTGGGCGGCGGCGGCGATGGCGATCTCCAGCGTGAGCGTCGTGCTCAACGCGTTGCGCCTGCGCCGGTACCGGCCGAGGCATGCGCCCCTCCCCGTCACAGCGACGCCGGGGTCCGTCGCACCGGCCAGCGTGTGAGAGTCTGGGAACCATGGTCGACATGAGCGGCATGGGGGTTCCGAGGGCCACCGAAGAACCGGCAGGCGCACCCGGTGTCGCGCGCACCGCCGACGCCTCTGTGGTCGATGTCACCGACGCCGACTTCGAACAGGTGGTGATCCAGGGGTCGATGCAGCGACCCGTGGTGGTCGACATGTGGGCCGCGTGGTGCGCGCCGTGTCGCACGCTCGGTCCCATCCTCGAGAAGGTTGCCGCCGAGCGTGGGGGAGCCTTCCTGCTGGCCAAACTCGACGTCGACGCGAACGCGGTGGGCAACGCGCTCCTGCAAGCCGTGCAGAGCCAGGGCATCCCCACCGTCGTCGCGTTCAGCGGCGGCCAACCGGTCAACATGTTCATCGGCGCCTACCCCGAGCAGGAAGTGAACCGGTTCATCGACGAGATCCTGCCCTCCGAGGCGCAGGTCGAGGTCGAGGAGGCACTCGCGGTCGAGGCGAGCGGCGACATCGCGTCGGCCGAAGCAGGGTTCCGCGAGGCGCTCGCGAAGGATGCCGAGAACACGGAAGCCGCGATCGGCCTCGCGCGCATCCTGGTGGCCCGTGGCGAGGTCGGCGAGGCCTCGGCGCTCGTGCAGCCCCTGCTTCCCGACCCTGATGCCGAGACCGTGATGTCGGCCGTGCGCGTGTCGGAGTGGGCGGCGCTCGACGGTGATGACCCCCTCACCGATGCGAGGAGGGCAGCCGCGGACCGTCGCTGGCGGGATGCTCTCGACGGCATGCTGGCGGCCTTCGACGACGACCCGGCGCGAGCGCGAGAGTCCATGGTCGACGTGTTCGCGGCACTCGGCGACGATCCGCTCGTCGCGGAGTACCGGCCGAAGCTCGCCGCGCGGCTGTTCTAAGGCGCATCCCTCGCCTGATGACCGACGTGTACGAGCGCATCCGCGAGTTCTGGGATCGCGACGCCGCGACCTACGACCACTCGGCATCCCATTCGGCATCGGATCCGACGGAAGCTGCCGCATGGCGTGCGGCGCTGCGGCGTGCGCTTCCCGAACCGCCGGCGACGGTGCTCGACGCTGGTGCGGGCACCGGGTCGCTCAGCCTGCTCGCGGCCGAGCTCGGCTACCGCGTGACGTCGCTCGATCTCTCGGAGGCGATGCTTTCGAAGGCTCGCGAGAAGGCAGAGACCCGAGGGCTGGAGCTCTCGTTCGAGGTCGGCTCCGCCATGACGCCTCCGCAGGGACCGTTCGATGCCGTCATGGAGCGCCACGTGTTGTGGACGATGCCCGACCCGGGCGGAGCCCTCAGAGCCTGGCGCGACGCGACCGTCCCGGGCGGCCGGCTCGTCATCTTCGAGGGCATCTGGGGCTCGAGGACTCCCGCAGACCGTGCGATGCACGTGGCCGCGAAGACCGTGCGGCGCATGATGGGGGAGGAAGATCACCACCATGCCTCGTACCCCGACGAGGTGCTGGAAGCGCTGCCGCTCGCGCGCATGCCTTCGCCCGCGCCGCTCGTCGGTGCGGTGCGCGAGGCCGGCTGGAGCGGCGTTCGTATCCAACGTCTGCGCGACGTGGAATGGGCCGCACGATTGCACGAGCCCTGGCCACTCGGCTGGCTCGAGCACCACTCGAGGTACGCGATCGTCGCCGACAAGGACTGAGGGCCTCGTCGGCGGGCGCGCGACTGCTTGGCCGGGTCGGTGGACCGCCGGGATGGGCGCGGGAGACCTGTACGAGAGCTCAGGTCCGAGACGTCGACCAGACATCGGTGCGGTAGGTGAGCGATGCCGTTCGGTGCACGCAGCTCACGCGACGAGGCTCGAGCGGAAGGGCGCGATCTCCTCGTCGGGGGCAGGCTCGAGGGCGAGGTCGAACACCGCGCGCAGCGAATCGCGCACGATCGGCCGAACCTCGTCGACCGGGATGTCGCGGCCCAGCAACGACGACAACGATGTGACGCCATTGTCGGGCAACCCGCAGGCAACGATCCCATCGAACCACGACAGGTCGTTGTCGCAGTTGATCGCGAACCCGTGCAGGGTCACGCGGGTGCGCATCAGCCGCACGCCGATCGCGCAGACCTTGTCGTCGCCGGCGAAGACGCCCGTCTGCACGTCGGCGCGGCGATGCAACTCGATGCCCAGCTCTGCGCCCGTGCGGATCACGGCTTCCTCGAGGCCCCGCAGGTAGGCGGCGGCATCGGGCCGTGGCCCCAGGTGCAGGATCGGGTAGCCCACGAGCTGGCCGGGTCCGTGGAACGTGAACGAGCCGCCGCGGTCGATGTGGCGCACGTCGGCGCCGTGTGCGGCTGCCTCACCCTCGGTCCAGACGAGATGCTCGGGCTTGGCCCGCCGGCCAGCGGTGAACACGGGCGGGTGTTCGAGCAGGATCAGCGCATCGGGCATGCGCCCGTCGAGCCGGCGTCGCGCGAGGTCGTGCATCGCCTCGTTCGCGACGTCGTA
>DASVGA010000160.1:0-3047 GCA_036379795.1 Actinomycetota bacterium
CCGGCGGTACCACTCGATGCCGCGCCTCCAGTTGGCCCCGTCCACGAAGAAGTCGAGCTCCTTCACGCGGGGCACGAACACGTCGGGATGCGCGTCGAGGTAGTGGTACAGGCTCGTCGTGCCCGCCTTCATCGCGCCGATGACGAGGAAGTCGGGCAGCACCCCGGTGCGCGTGCTCGAGCGCATCACGCCGGCGACCCCGCGCGCTCGGCCATCACGCCGTCGATCAGGCGTCGATACGCGAGTTGGATCTGCATCGGATCCCACGAGCTGAGATCCACCTGCTCCCGGGACGAGTCGGGCTGCGACGAGAGCACGTGCGCGGCAGCGTCGGCGGCGGCGCGCAGGTCGCCGACGGGCACCACGGTCCCCTCGGCTCGCAGCGAGATCAGCTCCCGCACCCCGTCGACATCGTAGGCAACGAAGGGCGTGCCGATCGCGCCGGCCTGCACGAGCACCTGCGGCACGCCCTCGGCGCCGCTCAGCAGCACCATCAGGTCGGCCGCCGCGATCAGCCGGCCGGGCTCCGAGACGAACCCGAGCAGCGAGGCTCGGCGGGCGAGGCCTGCCGCCGAGAGGGCCGCCGAGAGCGGCTCGGCGAGCGGCCCTTGGCCGGCGATCGCGAGGTGCGGTGGGTGACGATTCCCGCTCAGACGCAGGAGCCTGTCGAGGAACGGCACCAGGTCGAGCACGTTCTTGCGGGCATCGAGGCTTCCCATGTACAGCACGAGCGGTCGATCGTCGGGAAGCCCGTATTCCCTGCGGGCCTCGATGCGCTCACGCTCGGCGCGCACGTCGTCGGGGATGCGCACGCCCGACCGTACGATCGTGAGCTTGCGGCTCGGCACGCCCACCGACTCGTAGCGCCCGGCCAGGTCGTGCCCGACCACGGCGTAGCCTGTCGTCAGGCGATGCAGCCTCCGTTCCATCGCCCGGAACAGACCGCTCTGCCACCGGGGGTATCCGGGCCCGAAGCTCGCCATCGACAGCGAGTGCACGACGGGCATGCCGCCGGCGGCCCGGGCCGCGGCCCGTCCGAGCATGCCCGCCTTCGACTGATGGGTCACGACCAGGTCGGCCGGCCGGCGGCGGAAGAGTCGCGCGAGTCGCACGAACGCCACGGCGTCTCGGCGCGGGTCCGGCTCGCGCACGAGCGCCGGCAGGTGATACACCTCGGTGGGTTCCAGCTCACGTCGCACCGCATCGAGATCCGACTCGAGACCCGCCACGATGCGGTGCTCGGCCTCGGGGAACGACCCGACGATGTCCCGGATCCGTTGCTCGGACCCACCCTTCAGGTACCGCGTGACCACGTGGAACATGCGGAGAGGACGGTCGAGCTCGACTGGATCGTCCGCGCCTTCGGTCCGATCGGGCATAGGCCGATCACGCTAGGAAGGGCTTCCACAGCCTGGAAGCTCCCGCCGACGTATCTTGCCTACGCCGATCCGACGTAGGCGCCCTCCATCAGTCGAGCGTCGAGGCTCGGGGCTCGACACCGTACGATCCTCCGGCGATCTGCCGGATCGCGTCGTCCGACGGTGGCGACAGGGCCTCTGGACCGGAAGGCATCGTACGCATGCTCACGGAGCGCACGTACCGCATGATCAGATCCCGCGTGCCGCGCGCGCTGCGCACGGGGGCGGCGAGCGGCGCCGAGGCGGTCGGTGTCGCGACGAGCGGCCTGCGCGTGCTGCCTTCGTTCGTGATCGTCGGCGGCCAACGGTGCGGCACGAACTCGCTCTACGAGTACCTCGTCGATCACCCCGCCGTCGGGCGGGCGATGCCCGGCCAGGAGGTGCACTTCTTCGACACCTCGTTCGACCGTGGTCTCGACTGGTACCGGGCGCACTTCCCCACCCGTCTGTGGATGCGCGCGGCACGCGCACGCACCGGGGTCGAGCCCCAGACCGGCGAGTCGAGCCCGTACTACATGTTCCACCCGCTCGCACCGGGGCGCATCGCCGCGACCCTTCCCGAGGTGCGCATCATCGTGCTGCTGCGCAACCCGGTCGATCGCGCGATCTCGCACTTCCATCACGAGCGCTCACGGGGTCACGAGCCGCTCGAGCGGCTCTCGGAGGCCATCGCCCGCGAGCCGGAACGGCTCGCCGGCGAGGCCGCGCGCATCGTCGCTGAGCCCGGCTATCGGAGCCCCGCCCACCAGCGGTTCTCCTACGTCGCCCGTGGCCAGTACGCGGATCAGCTCGCCACGATCCTCGAGCTCTTCGAGCCTGGTCGCGTGCTCGTCGTCGTGAGCGAACGCCTCTTCGGAGAACCGGAAGCCGTGCTCGCCGAGGTGCAGGAGTTCCTCGGCCTGCCCGTGCGGCTGGGCGGCGAGTACGAGCGGCACAACGCCGGGAGCTACCGCGATATCGACGCGACGCTCAGGCGCTCCCTCGCCGGCCGGTTCTCCGGGTCGAACGAGCGTGTCGCGGCGATGCTCGGTGTCGATCCCCCCTGGGACTGACCAGGCCTCGGAGCTCAGAGGTAGCCGTAGCGCACGAGCAGCGGGGCCGTCGCCGCCGTGACGAGCCGGCGATCCCGGTCGCGCATGCTCGACCGCCATTCGGCGTCGACCTCGACCCGCAGCTCACCGGCGGTGAACCGGAGGGGATTGCCCGAGACCGTGTGGTTCTCATCGATCACCAACGACCCGGAGCCTCCGGCCTGCTCCGACCATGGCGAAGACCCGTCGAGCTCGGGCACCACCCGTCGTAGCTGCGCCGGCACATCGGTCGCGAGGTCCTCGTACCGCATCCGCACGATCGATCGGCCGAGCGCGATCGCTTCCATCGAGGCGTTCAGACCGTTCCAGTCGAGCGAGCTCTTCAGCGGGGAGAACCGCTTCATCTCGGCGCTGCGCCAGTGGATGTCGGGTTTGGCCTTGTGGCGCATGAACGAGAACGCGACCGCCCGGCTGTCGCGCACGAGGTGCACGAGCCGGCCGTCGTCGCCGTTGGCTCTGCTCAGCACGAGGCAGTACGACGGAAGCTTCGACGAGTCGATCACCGATCGCGCGCCGGCGACCTCTCGGATCGAGTCGC
>DASVGA010000161.1:0-6638 GCA_036379795.1 Actinomycetota bacterium
CCCCGTATAGCCCCACGAGCTGAGCGGCCTCGGTCGGGGTCGGCGCGAGGATCCGGTCCGCGTCGTCGATCACCGCCTGCTCGGCGGCGAGGCGCAGGTCGGTCTCGGGCCCCTCGCCCCGCGCCAGGGAGTAGTTCTTGACCTTGCCGAGGGTGTGGAACGAGGCCACCAGCGGCACCGCGAGCGCCGTGCGCATCGCCCGTCCGACCCAGCCGGAGAGCCAGTAGTGGCTGTGCACGATGTCGTACCCACGCCCGTCCTCGTGCGCGACCCGCAACACTCCGCCCAGGAACTCCGGCAGGAACCGCGGCAGATCGGCCTTCGGCACGACGGCGCACGGACCTGCCTTCACGCTCACGACCCGGATACCGGGAGCGAGCGTCTTCACCTCGTGATCGACGCCCCCACGACACCTCGTGAACACGTCGACCGCGACGCCTCGACCCGCGAGCCGCTCGGCGACCGCTCGCACGTAGACATTCATGCCGCCGGAGTCCCCGACGCCCGGTTGATCCAACGGAGAGGTGTGCACACTCAGCACGGCGACGCGGGCACCATCGTCCATGTCGATGATGGTAGGTCAGGTCCGGCCGAGCGCCCGGCCTCTCTCAGGGGTCGGTCTCGGCGTCGACCTCATCGTCTGCGGAGCTGCACGATCGGCTCGATCGTGCCCACCGTGCGGCCGCCACCCAGCACGGCGGGCCGCGCGAGCCCGGTCAAGGCTTCCCGCTCGTCGGCGCCGAGGGCATCCAGTTGCGTCAGCACCGCGACCATGGCGGACCCGGCCGCCCGGAAGCCGCCGTCGGCAACCTTGAGGGCGACGCCGAGCCCGGATCCCGGGATGCTCGCGCACACGAGCGCCTCGGCGCCTTCCTTGACGACGAGACCGGGTGCGGCCTGCATGAGCGTGGTGTCGATACGGTTCCTGCCCCCCACGAGATAGGGCTCGGCGAGCATGGCGTCGACGGCGCGCGCCGCTCCCGGCCCGAGGTCGTCGAGTCGCTCCGGGGCGCCCAGCCGCGCGTAGAGGGTCGCGATCGCCCGCAGCGGGGCGCCGTGCACCGGCACGCCGCATCCGTCGATGCCGCTCCGCAGATCGGACGTTCCGGTCGCGTGCTCGACGGCGCGACGGACCCGACGCTGCAGGGGGTGCGACCGCTTCGTGTACGTGGCGACGTCCCAGGCCGATCGCACGCAGGCGAGCAGCATGCCCGCGTGCTTGCCCGAACAGTCACTGAACAGCGGATGGCGATGTTGCGAGCGAGCCATCGCGTCGGGATCGAGCGGGTACGACGGCGGGGTCTGCAAGGCACCGGGTGCGAGGCCCGCCCTGGCGAGCACCGCCCGCACGGCCCCCAGGTGCACGGGCTCGGCGTTGTGCGAGGCGCACATCACGGCGATCTCCCGGTCGGGGATGGCCTCATCGCCGATCGCCGTGAGCGATACGGCCGCCTGCAGCGGCTTGGCGCACGATCGGATGAACACCTCGCGCCGGGCGTCACCGGCGCGAGCGACGAGGCGCCCGTCGACGTCGCAGACGGCTACGTGCCCCGTGTGCACCGATTCCTCGAGCCCGGAGCGCACCAGGCGAGCGATGGGCACGGGGGCGACCATCGGGCCAGCCTACCCAGCCATCGAAGCCGGCCGAGCCCTCAGACGGCGCGCGCCGTGAGCGAGCCGGGCAGGTCGAGCGCCAGGCCGCCGTGCTCGACGAGCTGCAGGAAGCTGCGGGCCACCTCCGGATCGAACTGGCTACCGGCGCCGTCGGCGATCTCGGCGAGGGCGCGCTCGAGGGGCATCGCCGCTCGGTACGGGCGATGGCTCGTCATGGCGTCGAACGAGTCGGCGACGGCGAAGATGCGAGCCGCGAGCGGGATCTGCTCGCCCCGTAGCCCCTGGGGATACCCCTCGCCGTCCCACCGTTCGTGATGGGTGCGCACGATCTCGACCGCCCCGCGCAGGAACCGCATCGGCGAGACGATCTGCGCGCCGATCACGGGGTGTTCGCGCATCACCGACCACTCCTCGTCGTCGAGCGGTCCCGGCTTGCCGAGGATCGATCCGGGCACCCCGACCTTTCCGATGTCGTGCAGGAAGAACCCGTACCCGACCTCGGGACGGCGGGCGAGCTCGGGGTCGATGTGGTCGGTGAGCGCCAGGCCGTACCGATGCGTGCGGTCGAGGTGGCCTCGGGTCGTGGGGTCCTTGGCCTCGACGACCTCCGCGAGCGACGCCACGGTCGCCGCGTACAACTCGCTGAGCTCTTCCTGGACCTGCTCGAGCGTCATCTCGGCTGGTTGCATGCGCGTCGGGTCTCCCGGTCGGTCGTGAGCGTGATCCACTGTGGCTGTGTCGCCCGGACGCCGCCATCGGTCGCGCGCGGGGTTCTGGTCCTCGGCCGGCCGATGTCGGCATCGGTCCCCGGGTGTGGTGTTTCGACGTGGTTGGCTCCCCCGGCCGGGGGACACGATCGCCCTCGGCTCGCGGCTAGCGCAGCACCAGCGAGGGATCCTGCTTGTAACGGCGCTTGAGTTCGTCCTGCACGGTTTCGAGCACGGCGATGACCTCCCGGCGGGCCGCCGAGACTTCCTGCTCCTCGTCCGTGAGCAGCTCTACGGCCGCAGCCAGGCGCTCGTCATCGAGCGTCGTGGGATCGGAGATGCCCGCATCTGCCGCGAGGCGTTCGATGCGACGGCGCGCGAGCAGCAGCTCGTCCTCGGGCAGCCCGACCTTCACCGCCTCGCCGCGCGACGCCTCATGGTGCTCGTCGGCAGTCAGGATCGTGGAGAGCCGCTCGATCAACCAGGTGCGATCGCCGTCGTCGGTCCCGCGAGTGGCGAGCTCGGCTTGCAGAATCTCTGCGCGCCCCTGCACCAGCCTCCGCAGCAGCGACAGGTACTCGCGTTCGGCGAGGCACTCGTCGCGGCGCTCACGCAGGTCGTCGAGACTCAGTTCCCCGAGGCCGGCGACGAACCCCGCGTCGCGGATGCGGTCGATGCGCCGGCCGGCGGGATGGTGCTGATCGTCGTTCACGCCGCCATCCTACGGCCGATGCGCAACGCCGGCAGTCGCCTCAGCACACGCCGAGCAACGCGCTGTAGGGGTTGAGCGCCGCGCCGCCGCCGGGGTGGTACTCGAAATGCAGGTGATACACGGTGGTTCCGGTGTTCCCGACGTAGCCGATCGTCGCGCCGGCCGGAGCGTGGGCGCCCTCGCCGTAGGACCCGTACGAGTCGAAGTGGGTGTAGAAGGTCCAGTCCGAGCTTCCCTCGTGGAAGAGCACGATGCCGTACCCTCCGATCGAGCTTCCCGTTCTGTGCACGGTGCCGGCATGCACCGCCACCACGGGGGTGCCGCGAGCGGCGATCATGTCGATGCCCTGATGCGTGCGTCCGCCGGGTCGAGGGTCTCCGAAGGAATCGACGAACGAGCTCGGTCCGTTCACCGGGCAGGTCTGGAGCCAGCCGCTGCCGATCGGGGGAGGATCGGGATCGCCCGGTCCCGGTCCCGGTCCCGGCCCCGGGGTCGGCGACGGCGACTGCTCGGCCGCGAGCTGGGACTCGAGCGTGCTGACGCGGTCGGCGATGCGATCGAGCTCGTCCTGCACGGCCTGTTCACGTGCTTCGAGATCGGCGGTCGCTCGCTCCTGCGAGACGATGGCTGCGGCGAGCTCCTGACGCCGCCACGCGAGTTCCTGTGTCTCGACGCTCACCCGGGTCGCGAGGTCGCTGTCCCCCTCGGCGACCGCCGAGGCGAACTCCATGCGGTCGACGGCGTCGGTGACCGACTCCGACGTGAGCAGCGCGAGCGCCTGCGGGCTTCCCCCCGCGATGAAGAGCGCAGCGGCCCGCCGCTCGAGCTCTCGCTGGATCGTGGCGAGGTCGGCCTGGAGCGCCTCGATCCGCACTTCGGCCGTGCGCGCGGCATCCTGCGATCGCGCCAGCTCGGCCTCCGCCTCCTGCCAGAGCTCGTTCACGCGGTCCAGGTCGGCGCGGGCCGCCTCGAGCTGCTGTTCAGCGGCCCCGAGCTCGGCTTCGGTGTCGGCGCTCGCCGGTGCGGAGACCACGGCGCCCATGAGGGCACACGCGACGATGGTGCTCAACAAGGCTCGGGAACGGATCGTCGACTCCTTCGTGACGGCCGGGCGGGAGGACGTACGTGCGAGGCTACCAGTGCGCCCGTCGGCGGCTCAACCGCAGCTCAGCGGCGAGGTTCACCCTGGCGGGGGTCGAGACCCTCGGCTCGGGCCAGCTCGATCTCGGTTCGCAGCGCCTCGAGGTGCTCGAGGTGGAGAAGATCCTTGGTGCGGGCGCTGGCTCTCTTCATGCGGATCAGGTCCTCGATCGACGCAACTCGGATCGACAGACCATCGGCGGCGACGAGCGTCTGCGCGCCGGCTTCCAGGTCGTCGTATCCCCCGGTGCCCGAGGGGGTGCCGATGATGTCGAAGTCCCCCTTGGACGTCGTGAACGTGAAGGAGTCGCCGTTGCGCAGGGTAGCGGCGTCGAGTTGGACCGGAAGGTCAGCATCGGGTTCGCGCGCGACGCGCAGGCGTGCCCCGAGCTCACGCAGCGACGAGGCCATCGCCTCGAGGTCGGCGGCATCCCTCGCGTAGCAGACGTCGAGATCCTGCGTCAGGTCGGCCGTTCCGCGCAGGTTGGCCGCGAACCCTCCGATCAGCACGAACCGCACCCCCCGCGCGACGAGCGTCCTGAGGATGCCGAGCGGATCGAACGTGGCGATCACGGAGCAGCACCCAGACCGAACGCCCGGCGGAGCTCCCGCAGCCCGTTGACGGCGTCCACAGCCAGCGTGGCTCGGTCGGCCGGGGACATGAGGAGGCGCTCCCTGAGCTGTGACCGATCGACGCCGGCGCCTCGCGGTTCCTCGACACGCAGCTCCAGGCCGCACGCGCGGACCAACGACTCGAGCGTGTCGACCCTGGGCGAGACCACACGGTTCTCGATGCGGGAGACCGTCGCCTGGGGAACACCCGCCCGGCGGGCAAGCTCACGCTGGGAGAGCTGCGCCCGCCGCCGAGCCGTGTCGAGCATCGTCGCAGCATCCATCACGGCGATGATAGCAGAGATGCATCACTCTGATACGTATATGCATCAGGTGAGGCCGGGGATCCGTCAGCCGTCCTCGCCCTGCATCGCGGCGATCAGGATGTCGGCCACCTCGGGCCTGGAGAACTCTTGCGGAGGGCGCTCACCGTTGCGCAGCATCTCTCGCACCTTGGTGCCGCTGAGGGAGATGCGGGTCTCCTCACCGTGCGGACACGTCTTCGGCGACGCCATGCCCTCGCACGCCTCGCACCAGAAGGAGTGCTCGAAGTTCAGCGTGGTGATGCCGAGCTCTCCCGGCTCGAACTCCTCGAAGATCTGCTGGGCGTCGTAGGTGCCGTAGTAGCTGCCGACGCCGGCGTGGTCGCGCCCGACGATGAAGTGCGTGCATCCGTAGTTCTTTCGGCAGATCGCATGCCAGATGGCCTCACGCGGTCCGGCGTAGCGCATCGCCGCGGGGAAGATCGTGACCATCGCGCGGTCCTTCGGGTAGTACCCCTCGAACAGCGCCTCGTAGCACTGCATGCGCACGTCGGGCGGCACGTCGTCGCTCTTGGTGGCGCCCATCAGCGGATGCACGAGCAGCCCGTCGACGATCTCCAGCGCGCACTTCTGGATGTACTCGTGCGCGCGGTGGATCGGGTTGCGTGTCTGGAACCCCACGACCGTCTTCCACCCTCGGCGTTCGAACTCGGCGCGCGTCTGGGCCGGGGTCAGCCGGTACGACCGGAAGTCGTCGTGCTCGGGGAGCGAGATCACCTCGAGCTCACCGGCGAGGCAGTAGTCGCCCGAGTCGTAGACCGCCTTCACGCCCGGGTGCTCGGCCTCGTCGGTGCGGTACACGCTCACGGCTTCCTTCGGCTTGTCGCGCTTGAAGGTGCCGCTCACCCGGAGCACCGCGATCGCGTCGGCGCCCTCGGCGGGCGCGAGCGCAACGGCGCCGCCGCTCCCGAAACGATGCGCCTGCTCCTCGGTCACCCCGAGCACCACGGGGATCGCCCAGGCGAGGCCGTTCGTCAGGTGCATCGAGTCCAGCACCGAGTGGTAGTCGGCCTCACCCTGGAACCCGGTGAGCGGGCTCAGGGCACCGACGGCGAGCATCTCGAGGTCGCTCAGCTCGCGCTCGTTGGGCACGAGCACCGGAAGGTTCGCCGCCTCGGCGGCGAGCGCCGTCGCGGCGTCTGCGCTCGCGAGCAGGTCGACGAGGGTGCCGCCGTGCGGCGCGATGGGGTACGGATCTACCATGTGTACGGGCTCCTGACAGGGTCGGTCGACGAACGTCGATGCGTTGGTTTCGGGTCGCGTCATCGCCCGAGCGGGCGGATGACCGCCACAGCATACGAGGTATGCTCCGCGGGCCCGGCTTCCCACACCCGAGCGTGGGCCGCTGCCATGGAAACCCTTCTGCGCGACGACGAGCTCATCGCATTGAACGCGTCGTTCGAGCACGGGCATCCGCGAGAGATCCTGACGTGGGCGCTCGAGACCTCGGGGCTCGAGCGCATCGCGATCGCGTCGGCGTTCCAGGCCGAGGGCACGGCGATCATGCACATGGCCTCGACGATCCGAGCC
>DASVGA010000162.1:0-2886 GCA_036379795.1 Actinomycetota bacterium
TCGCCGCCGGTCGCACGGCACGTCGACGATCGCTACGGGAACTCGACCGTTTCGAACTGCGCGTTCGTGGATTGCCCGAGGAACGCGACCGCACCGATGATGACCATGAAGATCAGAGCCAACATCAGCGCGTATTCCACGGCGGTCGCGCCCCGGTCCTCCAGCACCCGGTCAACCATCGCCGCTCGCCAGACCTGGGCCTTCGAGTACAGCCGCAGGATCATGCGGATCCCCCTCTGTCGGTCGGTCGCGGGGTCGGCCGGGATGCCGGCCGACCCATGCGTCCGTCTTCCTGGGTGTATCGGCCGCGAGGGGCCGGGAAGTTGAGCGCGGAGTAGGCTGGCTGCGTGCACGGTCAGGCGGACGGCAGGGTCGCGCTGGTCACGGGCGCGGGCAGCCCGACGGGCATCGGGTTCGCCTGCGCGGCCGCGCTCGCGCGGGAAGGCGCCGCGGTCGCCCTCTGTTCGACCACCGATCGCATCGAGCAGCGGGCGGCCGAGCTGCACGCCATGGGGGCCGAAGCCGCGGGCTTCGTCGCCGACCTCACCGACCGAGCCCAGACGCGGGCCATGGTCGAGCACGTGTTGGAGCTGTTCGGCCGGGTCGACGTCGTCGTCAACAACGCCGGCATGGTCAACGTCGGCATGCCGGGTGAGATCACCGGCGCGTTCGCCGAGATGAACGATGCGGTCTGGGATCTCGACCTCTCCCTCAACCTCCACACGGCGTTCAACGTCACCCGCGCGATCGTGCCCGGCATGATCGAGCGTGGATGGGGCCGCATCGTCATGGTCTCGTCGGTCACAGGACCGGTCGCTGCGATCGCCGGCTCGGTCGGCTACGGAGCCGCCAAGGCAGGCATGGACGGGCTGATGCGCGGCCTCGCCCTCGAGCTCGGGCCGGCCGGCATCACCGTGAACTCGGTCGCTCCGGGGTGGATCGCGACCGGCTCGCAGACGCCCGACGAGGCCGTCGCGGGCCGGCACACACCCCTCGGGCGGTCCGGACGTCCCGAGGAGGTCGCCGAGGTGGTGGCGTTCCTGTCGAGCGAGCGGGCGAGCTACCTCACGGGACAGTCGATCACCGTCGATGGCGGCAACACGATCCAGGAGATGAAGGGCCCGTAGCCCTTGCCCGCCCATGCTCCGGTTCCTGATCCGCCCCCGATGGATCGGCCTCACGGTGTTCGTGATCGTCGCGATCGTGGCCTGCGTGATGCTCGGGCTCTGGCAGCTCGCTCGGCTCGAGGGCCGGCGCGCACTGAACGAGCGCATCCTGGCAGGGCGCGCGGCCGAACCCGCTCCGCTGCAGGAGCTGCTCGCCGACGGTGGCGCGCTCGACTACCGTCCCACCGTTGCGACCGGCAGGTACGACCTCGCTCACGAGGTGATCCTCTACGGACGCACCCTGGAGGGACAGCCCGGTAACCACGTGCTCACCCCGCTCGTGCTCGCCGACGGCCGGGCGATCATCGTCGACCGAGGATGGGTTCCGTTCGAGATGGACGAGCCTCCCGTCGCGGAAGCGGCGCCTCCCGACGGCGACGTCGACGTCTCGGGCACCCTGCAGGCCGCCCAGCCGGGCGGCGCAGGTTCGATCGACCCCCGCGCCGACCGGGTCACCACCATGCGGTCGGTCGACGTCGATGCGATCGCCCGTGACACTCCCTACGACCTCGTGCCCTGGTTCCTGCAACTCCGCGACCAGTCACCGGCATCCGGGGCGCTGCCCGTTCCCGAGCCTCCCGCCGAGGTCACGGAGGGACCACATCTCAGCTATGCGCTGCAGTGGTTCGCGTTCGCCGCGATCGCGGCCGGGGGCTACGTGATCCTGGTTCGGCGCGAGGTCGCGGACCGACGTTCGTCGGCGCCATGAGTCGGTCGGTCTCGCCTCAGACCATCTGGTTGCGCATGCCTTCGGCGGCCATGTCGAAGTAGTCGCCGAGCGCGCGGGCGATGTCGTCGGGCGGATCGAGGGAGGCGATCGCGGCCCGCATGTGCACGAGCCAGCGGTCACGCTCCTCGACGCCGATCGTGAAGGGCGCATGCCGCATGCGCAGCCGCGGGTGTCCCCGTTCGTCGCTGTAGCGCGTCGGCCCGCCCCAGTACTGCGCCAGGAAGAGCGTGAGGCGGCGACGAGCCGGCGCCAGGTCGTCGGGCTCGGGGTAGAGCCGCAGCAGCACGGGGTCGGCCGCGACCCCCTCGTAGAAGCGGTCGACCAGCGCCTCGAAGAACGCCATGCCACCCACGGCGTCGTACAGCGAGACCTGCTGATCGCTCATCGGACCGAGTCTACGGAGCCTCACCAGATGAACGGCAAGAAGCGTCGCCTGACCCGCTCGCGGTACGCGGGGTAGGCGGGGTAGCGCTCGGTCAGCCATCGCTCCTCCCGGATGCTCTTGCCGAACAGCAGGAGTGCGAGGAAGACCGTGGGGATCAGCGCCAGCGGTGAGCCGCGGAGCGAGGCACCCAGGGCGATCAGCATGACCGCCCCGTAGATCGGGTGTCGTACGAGGCCGTAGAGCCCTCCGTCGCGCAGGCTTCCTGTTTCCCGTGGGCGAGGGAGCGGCGTCAGCGCCGAGCCGAGTGAACGGGCACCGCCGACCAGGAAGCCGGCACCGATCAGCAGCAAGACCGCGCCCCCGGCACCCAGCGGTGATTTCCACGTCGAGGGCCAGGGGGGTCCGAGCGCGCTCGTGCCGACGACCGCGACGAGCAGCACGGCCTGCAGGGCCACCCACCCCTCACCACGAGTCCCGAGATCTGGAAGACGAACGCGCATGGATCGGGCACGGGGTCTCCGAACACGGAGCTCCCTGCGCTGCTGATCTCGACCTTTGCCGGCCCCTTCGCCTAAGCGCCGCCCTCCGAGGACGGTGAGTCGGAC
>DASVGA010000163.1:0-3924 GCA_036379795.1 Actinomycetota bacterium
CCGTGCGCACGATGTTCACCTCCGGCTGCTGCGCGGTGAGCGTGGCGCCGCCGGTCTGGGTGTGGAAGCGCAACATCAGGCTGCGGGGGTCCTTCGCTTCGAAACGCTCGCGCATGATGCCCGCCCACATGCGCCTGGCCGCGCGGAACTTCGCGACTTCCTCGAAGACGTTCATGTGGCACGCGAAGAAGAACGAGAGCCTCGGCGCGAAATCGTCGACCGCGAGCCCGGCGTCGAGCGCAGCCTGCACGTAGGCGATGCCGTCGGCGAGGGTGAACGCGATCTCTTGGGCCGCGGTCGACCCCGCCTCGCGCATGTGGTACCCGCTGATCGAGATCGTGTTCCACCGCGGAACTCGCTCGCCGCAGTACGCGAACAGGTCGGTGACCAGCCGCATCGAGGGTTCCGGCGGGTAGATGTACGTGCCGCGCGCCGCGTACTCCTTGAGGATGTCGTTCTGCACGGTGCCGCTGATCTCGCTCGCCGCGATCCCCTGCTCCTCGGCCACCAGCTCGTAGAGCAGCAGCAGGATCGGCGCCGTCGCGTTGATCGTCATCGACGTCGAGACGCGGTCGAGGGGGATGCCGTCGAGCAGACGGGCCATGTCGTCGACAGAATCGATCGCCACGCCGGTCTTGCCGACCTCCCCCTCGGCCCGCGGGTGATCGGAGTCGAGACCCATCTGCGTGGGAAGGTCGAAGGCCACGCTGATGCCGGTCTGTCCCTGGTCGAGCAGGTAGCGGAAGCGCGCGTTGGTCTCGGCGGCCGTCGCCATGCCCGCGTATTGGCGCATCGTCCAGAGTCGGCTGCGGAACATCGTCGGGTAGATGCCGCGCGTGAACGGGAACTCCCCGGGCTCGCCGAGGTCGCGCTCCGGGTCGAATGCGGCAGCTTCGAGGTCGTCGGCCTCGTACAGCGGCTTCAGCTCGATGCCGGAATCGGTGCGCCGCTCGGTGTCGCTCACCGGTCCAGCCTACCGAGCCCCGCTCCCCGCGGTACCGTTGGGCCGTGGACATCGTCGACCCTCGCATCGAGGACTACACGGCGTCGCTGCACGCCCGTTACGACGAGCCGGTGCTGCTGGAGATGGAAGCGGAAGCGGCCGAGCGCGGCTTCCCGATCGTGGGACGGAACGTGGGCGTCACGCTGTGGACGCTCGCCGCGTCGATCGGCGCCCGGCGTGTGTTCGAGCTGGGGTCCGGCTTCGGGTACTCCGCCTACTGGTTCGCGAGGGCCACCGGCGCCGAGGGCGAGATCCACCTCACCGACGGTGACGCCGCCAACGAGCGGAAGGCTGCCGACTACCTGGGGCGCGCCGGGGTCTGGGACCGCGTCACGTACCACGTCGGCGACGCGCTCACGTCGTTCGCATCGGTCGACGGCGAGTTCGACGTGGTGTACGACGATATCGACAAGGACGGGTATCCCGATGCCTGGCGCGCGGCGCGGGACCGTGTGCGGGTCGGCGGCCTGTACATATGCGACAACACGCTCTGGTACGGCCGGGTGCCCTCCGACGGCGAGCCGCCCGACGACGTCACCGGAGCGATCCGTGAGCACAACGCGATGGTGGCTGCCGACGAGCGCTACGTCACGACGATCCTGCCGATCCGCGACGGCGTGCTGGTCGCGCTGCGCGTGACGTGATCGCATCGACTCCAGCAAGGGCCGGCCTGCCACTACGGAGTAGACTGCGCGCCGTCCGCTGGACGCCTCGGCACGTTCGTTCGCCGGGGTGCGAGCTAGCCTGAAGGTGATCAGCCGTGGCGACCAGACTCAGCAGGAAGCGAAAGAGCGACTTCGGGACCGCCTACAGGGGTCACGAGGGCCAGTGGTCGTGGATGTTCCACCGCATCACCGGCGTCGCGGTCATCCTGTACCTGTTCGCGCACATCGTCGACACCGCGCTCGTCGGTTGGGGCCCCGAGGCGTACAACCGGGTCACCGACGCGTACAAGAACCCGGCGGTGCATGTGCTCGAGCTCGGACTGGTGCTCGCGGTGCTCTTCCACTCGATCAACGGCATCAAGATCACTCTGATCGACTTCTTCCCGAGCCTCGCCGGTCACATCAAGGCGGTTGGGCGTTCGTCGGCGCTCGTCTTCGCGGCCTCGGCGCTCGTCGTCACCGCGATCATGGGCCGGCAGATCATCGACCTGTTGTGAGCGGAGCGGACTGATGGCGACGACGATCGAACGACCACCGTCTCCGGCAGGCGGACCTCCGTCACCCCAACGCGGCTACGCCGGGGCGCGGGAGCGTCCGGTCGGCGGCTTCGAGCTGTGGATGTGGCTGTTCATGCGCATCAGCGGCATCGTGCTGCTCGTGCTCGCCGTGGGGCACACGCTGATCATGCACCTGCCCGCAGACGGGGTGGAACGCGTGAACTACGACTTCGTGGCCGACCGCTGGGCGAGCCCCCTGTGGCGCACCTGGGACTGGATGATGCTCACGCTCGCGCTGATCCACGGCATCAACGGTCTGCGCAACGTGACGCTCGACTACGTGCGCTCCCCCGCGACGCGCTTCTCGATGAACATGGTCTTCTACGTGCTCGGCTTCACGCTGTTCGTGCTCGGCACGATCATCGTCGTGACGTTCACGCCGGTCGCATCGGGCGCGGGCGGCTGAGCGCGGTGGCCAGGACTCGGAGCGCGTAACGATGGCCACGACCCACACCTACGACGCGCTCGTGATCGGCGCCGGCGGGGCCGGCATGCGCGCCGCGATCGAGCTCAGCGATCAGGTCAAGACCGCGGTGATCTCGAAGCTCTATCCGACCCGGTCGCACACCGGTGCGGCGCAGGGTGGCGTCTGCGCGGCGCTCGGCAACACCGAGGAAGACCACCCCGAGTGGCACGCCTTCGACACGATCAAGGGCGGCGACTACCTCGTGGACCAACCGGCCGCGATGCTCATGACCGAGGAAGCGATCGAGGCCATCTACCAGCTCGAGCGGTGGGGCCTGCCCTTCAACCGCACGCCGGAGGGCCGCATCGACCAGCGTCGGTTCGGCGGGCACACGGCGGAGCACGGCGAGCGTCCGGTGCGACGCGCGTGCTATGCGGCCGACCGCACCGGCCACATGATCCTGCAGACGCTCTACCAGCAGTGCGTGAAGCGCGACATCCGGTTCTTCAACGAGTTCTACTGCCTCGACCTGCTCCGCGACGCCGACGGTGCCGCCGCGGGCGTGGTCGCCTACGAGCTCGCGACCGGGGAGCTCCACGTCTTCCGCGCGAAGTCGGTGGTGTTCGCGACCGGTGGCTACGGGCGCATGTTCAGCGTGACCTCGAACGCGCACGCGCTCACCGGCGACGGGCCGGCGGTCGTGTGGCGGCGCGGCGTGCCGCTCGAGGACATGGAGATGTTCCAGTTCCACCCGACGGGTCTCGCGAAGCTCGGCGTGCTGCTCAGCGAGGCCGCGCGCGGCGAGGGCGGCATCGTGCTCAACGCCGACGGCGAGCGCTTCATGGAACGCTACGCCCCGACGATCAAGGACCTCGCGCCGCGCGACATGGTGAGCCGCGCGATCTACCAGGAGATCAAGGAAGGCCGCGGCGGCGGCCCCAACGGCGACTGGGCGTACCTCGACATCAGGCACCTCGACCCGAAGGTCATCGAGGAGAAGCTCCCCGACATCACCGAATTCGCCCGCGTCTATCTGAAGGTCGAACCGACGAAGGAACCCGTGCCGATCCAGCCGACGGCGCACTACGCGATGGGGGGCATCCCGACCGATACCGACGGGCGCGTGGTCGACGGGCCCGACGAGACGCCGATCCCGGGGCTCTACGCCGCCGGCGAGTGCGCGTGCGTGAGCGTGCACGGCGCGAACCGCCTCGGCACGAACTCCCTGCTCGACATCAACGTGTTCGGTCGTCGCGCGGGCGTCTACGCCGCCGAGTACGCCCAGACCGTCGA
>DASVGA010000164.1:0-2763 GCA_036379795.1 Actinomycetota bacterium
GGATCCGTGAACGCCTCGGTGATGAGACCCCTGCCCACGAGCGTGCGAACGACCGAGTCGACGTTGACCGCACGGATCGACGCGACCTGACCTCGCGTGACCGGCTGCTTGTAGGCGATCACGGCCAGGGTCTCCAGAGCCGCCTGCGAGAGCCGGGACGGCGCCTGGGTGTTCACGAACTCGGTCACCAGATCGTCGTGCTCCTCACGGACGTAGAGCCGCCATCCGCCTCCCACTTCGCGCAGTTCGAAACCGCGCCGAGGGCCGCCCGCGAGCCCGTCGTAGTCGTCCACGAGGCTCTCGATGGCCTGCCGGACCGCGGGCACAGGCGCGCCGACCGCGGTCGCGAGGCTCACCAGGCTCTGCGGCTCCTCCACCACGAGCAGGATCGCCTCGAGTCTTCGCGCGACCTCCACGACCGGGGGTGGTGGCGCGTGCGACGGATCATCGGTCATAGTCGGCTCCCAAGCTGGCAAGGTTCTCATCGGACCACCGTTCAGCGGTCCATCGCAGGTTCAGCTCGCCGAGCGGCTCGAGCTGTTCGAAGGAGAGGGCGCCGTGCCGGTAGAGCTCCAGCACGGAGAGGAACCGCGCGACCACGACACCCGGCTGCATCGCCCCCGCCACGAGATCGCGGAACGTGAGCGCTCCGGCGTCCCGCAGGAGCGTCACGACGATCGCCGCCTGCTCGCGGATGCTCACGAGCGGTGCGTGCAGGTGGTCGAGGCCGACGTGCGGGATCTCCCTCGGCGTCATCGCGAGGATCGCCAGCGCCGCGAAGTCCTCCGCGCTCAGACTCCACACCAGCTCGGGCACGGCCCGACGGTACTTCTCGTCCAGGCGAACGGTGCGGGTGTGCCGGCCGTCCTCGGCGCGCAGGCGCTCGGCGAACCAGCCCGACACCTCTTTGAACGCGCGGTACTGCAGCAGGCGTGCGAAGAGCAGGTCGCGCGCCTCGAGCAGCGCGACCGACTCGGCGTCCACCAGCTCCCCCTGTGGCAGGAGGCCGGCGACTTTCATGTCCAGCAGCGTCGCCGCCACCACCAGGAACTCCGACGCCTGTTCGAGCTCCTCGTCGGCGTCCAGCTCGTGCAGGTAGGCGATGAACTCCTGCGTCACGCGGCTCAGCGACACCTCGGTGATGTCGAGTTGGTGCTTGGACAGCAGCGTGAGCAGCAGGTCGAACGGTCCGTCGAAGACGCCGAGCGAGACGCGGAAGCCGGGTTCGTCGGTCTCCGAGCGGGTCGCGGGGTCGTCAGGCGACAGCACCACGCGAGACCAGCTCTCGCGCCAGCCGCAGATACGCCTGGGCGGCCGCATGCTCCGGCGCGAATTCGGTGATGGGCATACCCGACACGGACGCGTCGGGGAACTTCACCGTGCGCCCGATCACGGTCTCCAGCACGTCCTCTCCGAAGGCCTCCACGACGCGTTCGAGGACTTCGCGCGAGTGCAGCGTGCGCGGGTCGTACATCGTGGCGAGCACGCCGTCCAGCTCGATCGTGGGGTTGAGCCGGTCGCGCACCTTGTCGATCGTCTCGATCAGCAGGGCGACACCGCGCAGGGCGAAGAACTCGCATTCGAGCGGGATGATCACCCCGTGGCTCGCGGTGAGCGCGTTCACGGTGAGCAGGCCGAGCGACGGCTGGCAGTCGATGAGGATGACGTCGTAGTCGGGCGCCACCTTGCGCAGCACCCGAGCCAGGATCGTCTCGCGCGCGACCTCGTTCACGAGGTGCACCTCCGCGGCGGACAGGTCGATGTTCGCCGGAAGGATGTCGAGTCCGTCGACGGACGTGGGCACGATCACCTCGCGAGGGTCGCGCTTCGTGTCCAGCAGGAGGTCGTAGATCGTGGGCACGTCGTGCGTCGCGATGCCGAGGCCCGCCGACAGCGCGCCCTGCGGGTCGAAGTCGACCGCGAGCACACGGCGGCCGTACTGCGCCAGGGCCGCTGCGAGGTTGATGGTCGTCGTGGTCTTGCCGACGCCGCCCTTCTGATTGCACAGCGCGATGATGCGGGCGGGGCCGTGACCGCTGAGAGCGGGCGGGGTGGGGAACCCGTGATACGGGCGACCGGTCGGACCCATCGTCACGCCGTCGTCGGTCTTCGCGCCTGCCGCCTTCTTCGGGGCCGTGCCCTTCGTCGCGCTGCCAGCCACCCGGTCTCCTGCCTTCACGTCGTGCTTGGTCGATTCTAGTCACCGCGCCCTCTCGCACCCGCTCGCCTCGCGGCGGGGAGGCTCAGCGCGCGCGGGGGTGAGAGGTGGCGTAGACGTCGCGCAGGGCGTCCACCGACACGTGCGTGTAGATCTGCGTCGTGGCCACCGAGGCATGGCCGAGCAGCTCCTGCACGACCCGCACGTCGGCGCCCCCCTGCAGGAGATGCGTCGCGAACGAATGGCGCAGCGTATGGGGCGACACGTGGGCGGTCAGCTGCGCGCGCTCGGCGGCATGCTGGATCACGAGCCACGCGCTCTGGCGCGACAGCGGTGCTCCGCGCGCACCCAGGAAGAGGCGCGGGCTCGCCCTCCCCCGTCGCGACAGCTCGGGGCGCGAGCGGGTCAGGTACGCGTCGAGCGCCACCCGGGCGTACGAGCCGACCGGGATGATCCGCTCCTTGGAGCCCTTGCCCCGCACGCGCACGACGTCACCGTGCGCGAGGTCGTCCACGTCCAGCTGCACGACCTCCGACACACGCGCGCCCGTCGCGTACAGCAGCTCGAGCAGGGCGCGGTCCCGCAGCCCGACGAACTCGTCCGTT
>DASVGA010000165.1:0-7286 GCA_036379795.1 Actinomycetota bacterium
GCTTGCAGAAGTCCATGATGTTGACGCCGTGCTGTCCGAGGGCTGTGCCGACCGGCGGCGCGGGCGTGGCCTGACCCGCCCTGATCTGCAGCTTGACGTTCGCGAGCACCTTCTTGGGTGCCATATGCACTCACCTCCAGCGGTCCGAACGGCCCTTCGGCCTCCCGCTCTCTCGGTCGTGGGGGAACTAGACCTTCGACACCTGGTCGAAGCCCAACTCGACCGGGGTTTCCCGGTCGAAGATGTTGACCAGCACCTTGAGCTTGGCCTGGTCGGCGTTGATCTCGCTGATCGTGCCGTTGAAGTCGGCGAAGGGCCCCGAGATGATGCGGACCACGTCGCCCTCGTCGAAGCCCAGGCGCACCTGGGGCTTCACCTCTTCCTTCTTCACGACGAGGATCTTCTCCACCTCGCGCTTCGAGAGCGGGGTTGGCTTCGTGCCCGTGCCGGCGCTCACGAATCCGGTCACCCCCGGCGTGTTGCGCACCACGTACCAGGAGTCGTTGTCGTAGTCCATCTTCACGAGCAGGTAGCCGGGGAAGACCTTCTTCTGCACGATCTGCTTCTTGCCGGACTTGATCTCCATGACGTCTTCCATGGGGATGTGCACCCGGAAGATCTTGCCTTCCATCTGCATCGTGTGGATACGCGACTCGAGGTTGGTCTTCACCTTGTTCTCGTAGCCGGCGTACGTGTGCACGACGTACCAGTCGCCGGGGCCTCGGAACGGATCGTCCGCCGAAGGCTCCTCGGCCACGGCTGGGGGCTCGGCGGCCGCCTCGGGCTCGGGCTCTGGATCGGACTCGGCAGCCCGCTCCGGCTCTGGATCGGACTCGGCAGCCCGCTCGGGCTCTGGATCGGACTCGGCAGCCCGCTCCGGCCCGGGGAACGGCGACATCGTGCCGGGCTCGAGCTCGCCGTCGCCTTGTTCGGCTTCCATCTCGAGGTACTCGGACTCGTCGGCGGCGTCGTCGGACGGGAGCGCGTCGGTCGTGGTGTCGGGATCTTCCATGATCGTTCCGGGGTCTTTCCTGTCGGTTAGGAGAGCAGATCGAGGATGGACTTCGAGAAGACGAAGTCGAGACCCGCAACGTAGAGCGTGGTCACGACGAGCGTGGCGAGCACCACGATCGTGTAGGAGATCAGCTCGGCTCGCGTCGGCCAGTCGACCTTCTTGAGCTCGAGGCGAACCTCCTTGAGGAACTGCCGGGCGCCGGTGCGCTTGCGCCGCTCGGCCACCTGCTGGCGGCGAGCCGCGACCGACGGCGCGCCGGAACGGTCGCCGCCACGCTTCTGCTGGCGCTCGGCGCGCTCCTGCATCCTCTTCATCTGTCGGTTCATGATTCCCCTTGCAGGCGCGGAGGGACTTGAACCCCCAACCCCCGGTTTTGGAGACCGGTGCTCTACCAAGTTGAGCTACGCGCCTCCGACACCTCGGCCACCCCGGGTGGGGTCACGTTCGGAAGGCCCAGTATAGGGTTCGCTCGGAGACCACGGCAAAGAACGGTGATCGGCGCTCCCCCACCATGGCATGACCCAGCACTAGCATGCGCCGGGTCATGCAGGCCCGCCGCCCACGACTCGCCGAGCTCGGGGTGTTCCTGCTGGTCGTGGCCTTGATGCTGATCTTCACCCCGTTCTCGACGAGCCCCTTCGGCGACCCGAAGCTCGTGGTCCTCTCGGCAGCGAGCCTCTGTCTCGTCGCCGCAGGCCTGCCGTGGGATCGTCGCACGGCCCTCGCAGGCGGTGTGCTCGTGGGCGTCGCGACCCTCGCTGGGCTGTTCGGCGTCGAGCCGACGAAAGGCCTCACCGCGCAGGCAGATTCGACGGGAACCGGACTCATCCTGTTCGTGTGCATCGCCGTGCTCGCCTCGATCGGGGCGGCGCTGCCGCCCGTGCTGCGGCATCGCTCGGTGCGCTGGTACATCGGCGGGGCGGCGGCCGTGGCCGTCGTCGGCATCGCATATCGGCTCGCCTCGCCGATGTTCGAGGAGCTCTTCCCCGACAAAGGCATGATCGGGTCGACGATGGGCAACCAGGTCTTCGCGGTCGCCCTCACCGCCTCTGCGCTCGGCGCGCTCCTGACGACCGATCCGGGTGTGGGCCCGCGTGCCTGGTGGATCACGCTCGTGGTCCTCGCGGGTGGGATCGCCTCGTTCGGCCAGCGGAGCTCCATCGCGTTCGTCGTCATCGCGATCGTCGTGGCGCTGTGGCGCCGGCCCGATGCTCGGCGACGCATCTGGAAGGCGGCGGTGGTGGTGGCGATGACGATGGTCGTGTGGCTCGCGCTCTCGCCGCTGATGCCGTCGCCCGGCAGGGTCGCGGCGGAGCTGCAGACGTTGAGCAACGAGCGACAGCGACTCGTGTTGTGGAGGGTCGGGCTCGAGAGTTTCGCCGACCGACCCCTGCTCGGATGGGGACCGGGCTCGACGCGCAGCGCCTACCTCGCCAACGCATCGCCTGCCGACATCGACATCACCACCCGGCGCTACGGAGACGCGCACAACGTGATCGTGGCGACCCTGACCGAGATGGGCTCGTTGGGTCTCCTCGCGATGGCCGCGCTCGGCGGGCTGCTCGTGTGGCGAGCCCGTGCCCGCTCGACGGAGCGGGCTGCCGCCTTCACCGTTGCGGCGATCCTGCTCTCGTCGTGGCTCATCGAACCCGCGCATCCGGCGCTCACTCCGCTGCTGTTCTTCTTCATGGCGATCGCAGGCCCGGTCTCCGACGACGCCTCGGCCGGCGAGCGGCGGCGCATCGAACGAGTTGTCCCGCTCGTTGCCGCGACGCTGCTGATGATCGCCACCGCGGTGACCGTGCAGATGCTCGTCGCGGCGACGCTGGAACGGTGGGGTCGCACCTACGGCGAGACCTGGGCCCTCGAGGGGGCCCTCCGGATCCAGCCCTGGCGGCTCAGCTCGGCCCAACGGCTGGCCGTGAGCTGGGCGTTGGACGGCCGGGCCGGCGACGAGGCAGCAGCCGATCGAGCACGCGAGCTGATCGCCGAGGCGGTCGATGACCACCCATGGGACCCCGATGTGCGGCTCGTCGCCGCCGACGTCGAGACGCTGCTGAGGCACGAGGCCGCCGCAGAGGCGTGGATCCAGTCGCACATCGAACGGTTCCCGGGCGACGCGGAAGGCCTCGCGCGCGCCGAGATCGGCGGCTCGTTGCCCACGCAGAACGCCTCTCCAGGTGCGTGAGTCGCCCCATGTCGTGACCTATGCTCCGCTCGACGGTACCGCGGCGGCCCCGGATCGCGAGAGACGTCATGGACGAGCAGGTCGGCACCCCCCGGCGAAACGTGTTCAGCCGGCTGGAACACCACGAAGACGAACCGATGATGACGAGCAGCGAGCACCGGATCTCTGCCTCGCTCCGACGCGCGATCGACGCGCAGCTCGAGGACGGCCTCAGGGCGCTCGAGCAGCAGGCGACCGACCTGATGCGTGAGATCGCATCGGAGATCTGGCGAGCCTCGGGCGACGACATGCGGCCGGAGCAGGAGCGCATCGTCTCGCTGCTCTCGCGCGACCAAGCCATCAAGACGCTCATCTCCTCGAACGACGAACGATTCCAATCGCTGGCGCTGCGGGCGGCTCGCATCGAAGATTCCATGAACGAGGTCGCCGAGAACGGGCGATCCTCGCGCGACGCGGTGGCATCGTCGCTGGCCGCGATCCGTGAGATCGCCGCGTCCCCGACCTTGCACGGCGTGGAAACCGTGCGTACCCAGCTGGAGCAGGTCGAGCATCACATCGCCTCGGCGTTCGCCACGATGCAGGAGCGTGACCGGGCCATCGTCGAGACGGTGCAGCGCGTGGTCGAGTCTCACGCCTCGGTGCTGACCCAGGAATCCGCCAAGGTCATCGGGGCGATCGACGCCTACGTGCAGACGGGCACAGAGGCGATCGGCACCCTGAGCCAGCGGGTCGAGGAGCACGCGGAGACCTTCGCCGCGCACGACGGCACGATCAGCCAGACGGTTGCCGACCGGGTGGCGACCGAGCTCGTCCCGGTCGCGCAGCAGCTCGACGGGCTGGCCGAGCAGGTCGGCGGCATCGCACAGGACCGCGAGCAGGCGCGCCTCGAGATGGAGCGTCTGGTCGAGGACCGCATCCTGGGGGTCGCGCAGCTCGTGCGATCCGACTCCCAGGCGCTGCGACGTCTCATCGAGGAACGAGCGGAGACCCAGGCCGACACGATCCGAGAGACCGTCGATTGGCGCATGGCGGCGTTCGCCGAGCGGGTCGACGAGAAGCTCGGTTCGGTCGCGAGCACCGTCGCGGCCAAGGTGAGCGAGGCGGTCGCGGGGGCCGTGGGCGAGACGGTGGAGCGCATCGACATCGGCGTCGGGGCCATCGGCGGTCTCGACTCCGTGCTCGCCGACGGGCAGACCGCCGTCGAGGAACGCATGATGGCCCACATCGACGACCGCATGTCGTCGATCGCGCGCCTGATCCGTTCCGACAACCAGGCCCTGGCCTCGACCTTGCGGGAGCGTGAGCCGGTGACGCCGAGCGAGCCCCTCGATGCCGAGCTCGTGCGGCAGACCCTGCGTGCCATCAAGGAGCTGCAAGCCGGGCTGGCCAGCGACATGCAGCACACGGTCGACACCAAGCTTCGCACGATCAGCGACCAACTGCACCAGGAGACGCAATCGACCACCGAGTCGATGGTCAAGGTGGCTGAGGTGCTGGGCGAGAAGATCGACCGGTTGTCGGTCCGGGTCGACGAAGGCGTGGGCAACGACATGCAGGTCGTCATCGATCGCATGACCGACGCGATCCAGGCGATGTCGTCCACACGGCGCTCGGCCTAGCGCGACCCCCTTGCTCGATCCACACCGCCCGCAACGGCAGGCGAGGACAGTCGCACCGTCGCCTGACCTCGCTTGATCGGCCACTCGACCGATCCCTGGCGCTCGCTCGTGACCCAGAGCTCCAAGGTGGCCGTGAGCGCCACCGCATCGAGGGCGCGCACGCGGCCCCCGGCCACGATCTCCTGCCCCATCGAGACCGGGGCTCGGAACTGCGCCGAGATCGCCGTGATCGCCGCCGCGTCGCCTGCCCACTCGACCACGCAGGTGGCGAGGTGGCCCATGGTGAACATCCCGTGAGCGATCACGCCGTCGAACCCGCGCTCGCGCGCCACCGCATCGTCGAGGTGCAGCGCGTTGCGATCGTCCCCCACATCGGCGTAGGCCGTCACGTCTTCGGCGGTCACCACTCGCCGTAGCTCGGGCACGGGATCGCCGACCGAGACCTCGTCGAACCGTCGAGTCACGTCGCGCTCCGCTCGACCATCGTTGACCTCGTCATGGCGACGACCTCGCCGGCCTCGTCCACGACTTCCATCGCGATGACCAGGAAGCTAGTCGGTTCCCGAACCCTGATCGATTCGAGCCTCGCCCGAACCCTGAGCGTCTCGCCTTCGACCACCGGGCGTTCGAGCTCGTACTCCTGCGCCCCGTGGAGCACCCGCGGGAAATCGAGCCCGAGCTCTGGATCGTCGATCACCATCGGCATCACCGCGAACTCGGCGGCCGCGAGGAAGGTCGGAGGCACGCCGTTGCGCTGTCCGAAGAGCTTGCGGAAAGTTGCAACCCGTTCGGGTTCGACGAGGAAGGCCGTCTCGGGATAGGTCTTCCCCTGCAGCTGGGGGTTCACGGCGCGAACCGTACCGGCGCGACCCGTAGCCGACAACGAGAAACGAGACCGCCAAGTTCGCATGAGATGCGTGTATCGGTTGGATGGACGCCCTACGATGCGTGGCGATGCCTGCCCAGGGGACCGCCCGCGAGCCCATCACCGTCGTGATCGCAGACGACCACCGCTCGTTCGGGGAAGCCCTCGAGGTGGCGCTCGACCAGGAGCAGGATCTCCGCGTCATCGAGGTCGTGACCGATGGCCAGGCCGCGATCGACACCGCATCGAAGGAGCATCCCGACGTCGTGCTGATGGACCTGCAGATGCCCGGAGTCGACGGCATCGAGGCCACCCGCCGCATCCATGACGAGACGGCCGGCACCGTCGTGATCATCCTGTCCGGGCGCGAGGACGAGATCTCGCTCGCCCGAGCGATCCAGGCGGGGGCGAGGGGCTACCTCGCGAAGACCGAGGCGATCGGCGGCCTCGCCGACGCGATCCGCCGCGCCTACCGGGGGGAACCGCTCCACAGCAGCGACGAGGTCGACATCTCGCTGCGACGCTTGCGGAAGCGGCGCGCGAACGACGGCAACCTGGCCCAGCGCATGGAGCGCCTCACGCCGCGCGAGCTCGAGATCCTGCAGCGCATGGCCGACGGCGACACGCCCGAGACGATCGCCATGCAACTCGGCATGAGCAAGCACACCCTGCGTACCCATACCCAGAACGTGCTCACGAAGCTCGGGCTGCACTCCAAGCTCGATGCGATCGTCGCAGCGATCCGCTACGGCAAGGTGCAGACGATCGACATCACGAATGACGACGGGTCGACGCCGATCTCCGGATCAGGCGACGACGCGCCCGGCGAGGATCGTTAGGGCCACGCTCAGCGTGTCTCCCGGTGCACGGTATGCCCGCGGCACCACCGGCAGTACTTCTTCATCTCGATGCGGTCACGGTCGTTCACCTTGTTCTTGACCGTGTTGTAGTTGCGTCGCTTGCAGTCGGTGCAGGCGAGCGTCAGCGGCGGTCTCTTGTCGGATGCCATTACCTACTCGTTTCGTCGGGTTCGGGTTACGAGCCCTACTTGTTGATCTTTATGACTCGGCCGGCGCCGACGGTGCGGCCACCCTCGCGGATGGCGAACCGCAGGCCCTGGTCCATCGCGATCGGCTGGATCAGCTCGATCGTCATCTCGACGTTGTCGCCGGGCATCACCATCTCCGTGCCCTCGGGCAGGTTGGCGACGCCGGTCACGTCGGTCGTCCGGAAGTAGAACTGCGGGCGGTAGCCCGAGAAGAACGGGGTGTGACGACCGCCCTCCTCCTTCTTCAGGCAGTAGACCTCGGACTTGAACTTCGTGTGCGGCGTGATCGAGCCCGGCTTGCAGAGCACCTGCCCGCGCTCGATGTCCTCGCGGTTGACGCCTCGGAGGAGGCAGCCGACGTTGTCGCCGGCCTGGCCCTCGTCGAGGATCTTCCGGAACATCTCCACGCCCGTGACCGTGGTCTTCGTCGTGTCGCGGATGCCGACGATCTCGACCTCGTCGCCGGTGTTGACGACGCCCTGCTCGATGCGGCCCGTGGCGACGGTGCCGCGCCCCGTGATGGTCATGATGTCCTCGATCGGCATCAGGAA
>DASVGA010000166.1:0-4542 GCA_036379795.1 Actinomycetota bacterium
CGGCGCCAGGGTTTACGGCCCCAAAGACGCCAGCATCCGGGGCGGCGCCGTGAGCTTCTGGTTCCGCGACGTGCACCCGCACGATCTGGCGACGATCTTGAACGACGAAGGCGTGGCGATCCGGGCCGGTCACCACTGCGCGCAGCTCGCGATGCGCCGCTACGGTGTGCCGGCGACGGCGCGCGCCTCGTTCTACGTGTACAACACCACCGCGGAGGTCGACGCCCTGATCGTGGCGCTCGACCGCGCGCAGGCGATCTTCGGCTGAAGGCGCGACGGCGCAGGGCAACGACGACGAACGGAAGAGGGAGACCGTGGCGCTCGACGACATCTACAAGGAAGTCATCCTCGATCACTACAAGAACCCGCGGAACAAGCGGGAGCTTCCGGGCGCCGAGCTGCAGTGCCACGCGAACAACCCGCTCTGCGGCGACGAGATCACGGTCTTCGCCCACGTCGACGACGGCTCCGTCGCCGAGGTGACGTTCCAGGGGGCGGGATGCTCGATCAGCCAGTCGAGCGCCTCGATGATGACCGAGGCGGTCACGGGCTCGAGCATCGAGCGGGCGAAGGCGCTGGCCGGGGAGTTCCGCGGCATGATGGCGGGGGACGTCGAGCCAGACGAGGACTCGTTCGGCGACCTCGTGGCCCTCAAGGGGGTCGTGCAGTACCCGATCCGCATCAAGTGCGCGGTGCTCGCCTGGGACGTGCTGCAGGACGCCCTCGAGGGCGCCGGCAGCGCCAGCGGCGCCCAGCCTCACACCACGTGAGCGGTGGCTGACTAAGCTGCGCCGCGTGGAACCGCGGCCGAGGCACTCATCGATGCGACGGGCTGCCCACGTCGCGGTGACCGTCGCGCTCACGGCCGGCGCGTTCGCCCTGATGTCGGTGTCTGCGCTCGCCCAGCAAGGCGAGCGGATCGTCGCCTACGACGTGATCGTCGAGATCGGTGACGACGGCACGCTCACGATCGTGGAGCGGATCGACTACGACTTCGGATCGTCGGTGCGTCACGGCATCCTTCGCGACATCCCGACCCGGCTCACCTTCGACGACACCTACGATCGCATCTATCCGCTCGAGGTCGTCGAGGTGCGTGCGTCCGAGGGCACGCCGGCCGGCTACGCGGTCGAGTCGGCGGAAGGGGGCATCACGCGCCTCAGGATCGGCGATGCCGACGTTGAGATCACCGGGCGGCATTCCTACGAGCTCACCTACACCGTCGAGGCCGCGCTCAACGGCTTCCCCGACCACGACGAGCTCTACTGGAACGCGATCGGCTCTGAATGGCCGGCGCCGATCGGGCGTGCCACGATCGCGGTTCGGGCGCCGGCCGACATCACGCAGGTGGCGTGCTTCCAGGGCTACGAGGGCTCGACGCTCCCGTGTGACCGGGCGGTCGCGAAGGGCGCCGAGGCGAGCTTCGCGCAGGAGAACCTCGGGTCGTACAGCGGCGTGACGATCGTGGTGGGCCTGCCCAAGGGGGCGGTGCCCGAACCGGTTCCCGTGCTCGAGGAGCGATGGTCGTTCGGCCGTGCCTTCGAGGCGACGCCGACGACCCTCGGCGCCACGGCGGCGATGACGGCCGGGGCGGTCGGCGGGGTCGCGGCGCTCGTGTGGCGGCGCGGTCGCGACCGGAGGTTCCGCGGATCGCCCGTCGACCAGGTGATGGGCAACCCGGCCGGCGAGCACCAGTCGGTGCCGCTCGGCGAAGGCGACGCGTCGGCGCCGGTGGAGTTCGCCCCGCCCGACGACATGCGGCCCGGGCAGATGGGCACGCTCGTCGACGAGCAGGCCAACGTGCTCGATGTGTCGGCGACCCTGGTCGATCTCGCCGTTCGCGGTCACCTGATGATCCAGGAGATCCCGAAGGAAGGCTGGTTCGGCAAGCCCGACTGGCGCCTCATCGCGCTCGAGAACGACGAAGAGCTGCTCACCTACGAGCGACGGTTGCGCGACGGCCTGTTCCGCGACGGCTCCGAGGTGACGATCTCCGAGCTGAAGAACACGTTCGCCGCGCGTCTGGGCGACGTGCAGGAGTCGCTCTACGCCGATGCGGTGAAGCGTGGCTGGTTCAGCGAACGCCCCGACAAGGTGCGATCGAAGTGGCAGGCGCTCGGCGTCGTGGCCCTGATCGGGGCGGGAGCGACGACCTTCGCGCTCGCCGCATGGACCCACTACGGTCTGTTGGGCCTGCCGCTGGTCCTCGGCGCCGTGCTGCTCCTCGTGACCGCGTCGCGCATGCCCGCGCGCACCGCCAAGGGCACCGCGATGCTGCGCCGCGTTCGCGGCTTCCGCACGGTGATCGAGACCGCCGAGACCCACATGTCGCGGTGGGCCGAGAAGGAGCTGGTGTTCACGCGCTTCCTGCCGTTCGCGATCGTGTTCGGCTGCACCGATCGGTGGGCGAAGGCGTTCGAGGCCCTCGGCGTGCAGCCCGACACGAGCTGGTACGTCTCGCCGAACCCGTTCGTGTTCGCGCACTTCGCCCACTCGATGGAAGGATTCGCGGTCACGACCGGCGGCACGATCGCCTCGACCCCGTCGGGCTCGGGCGGCAGCGGCTTCTCCGGCGGCGGCTTCTCGGGCGGTGGCGGAGGGGGCGGAGGAGGCGGAAGCTGGTGACCGCGCGGAGGCCCGGCGCCGGCCGTAGCATCTGACCCACAATGCGCATCGTGTTCAGCGAGGACGGTCGCGACTTCCATCGGCGGGGTTGGCATCAACTCGTGGGAGCCGACCCGGCCGGCACCTTCTTCCACACACCGGCGTACCTGAAGCTCTACTGGGAGGAGTTCGGCGAGCAGCCCGACCATCTGCTGTTGGCGTTCGCCGAGGAAGACGACGGAACGCAGGTCGGCGCGTGCGCCTTCGAGCGCATCGGCGAGACGTTGCGCTTCCTCGGCGGCACCGAGGTGACCGACTACATGGGGCCGGTCGGGCTGCCCGAGCGCCAGGACGCCATGGCCAAGGAGCTCTGGTCGGCGTTGCTCACGCGTGACGACTGGCGCAACGCCGACCTGCGTGGTCTGCCCGACGACGAGCCCTGGTACCGCCTGCTGCGCGACGCTGCCTCCGGGCAAGGCCTCGCGGTGACCGATGATGACGACGGCGTGTCTCCGTACCTGCCGTTACCGGCTACGTGGGAGGACTACCTCGCGGCGTTGTCGAGCAAGCATCGCCACGAGATCAAGCGCAAGGCGCGCAAGCTCGCCGAAGAAGCGGGCGAGTTCCGGATCGTGACGGCCGACGGCGAGACCCTGACGCCCCTGCTCGACCGCTTCGTCGAGTTGCATCACGCCTCGGAGGGCCCCAAGGGTGTGTTCATGGTCCCCGGCATGGAGATCTTCTTCCGGCGGCTCGGCGAAGCGTTCTGCGCAGAGGACATCTTCCGTCTGACCTTCATCGAGGTGGGTGGCGAGCTCGCCGCCGGCACGATCGGGTTCGTGTGGGGCGGCACCTCGTACCTGTACAACTCGGCGTTCGACCGGTCCTGGGGGAACCTCGCGCCCGGCATGGTGCTCGTGGCCGAGGACATCCGGCTCGCGATCGAGGAAGGCTGCGGGGGCTTCGACCTGCTGAAGGGCGACTACGCCTACAAGTACCGGTTCGGGTCGAGCCCTCGCGCGGTCAAGCGGCTGATCGTCTCGCGCTGAACGTTGCGCTGCGGCCGGCGCTGTCTATGGGAACGCGCGGAGGTGGCGGAGCACGGTGTCGGCGAGACGCCGGTCGCCGCCGACCACCACGTTGCCCGAGAGCAGCACGTCGTCGGGCTTCAGCCGCTGTCCTGCCACGAGGGCGAGCTGCGGCGCACGGCCCGAGATCGTCGCGTCGGGCTTCGCTCGGGGGCCGGGGCTGTCGTGCGCGCCGAGGCCCCAATGCCACGAGCCTTCGCCGGCGCCCTCCACCTCGACCTTCACGCTTCGCCCGGCCAGATCGTGGCCCGTGCGGGCGAGCGACCAGGGCAGCATGCGGACCGCCAGATCGATCGTGAGGTGGATCGGCCAGTGCTGGATCTGGGGGCCGAGCCCGTTCGTGGCGCGCACGTCCTCGCCGTGCAGCCACCATTCCACGACCCTCGACTGCACGAGGTAGCGAGCGGCGATCGGCCCGGCCACGTAGTCGTAGCGCTGCTCACTCCAGTCCTCGTCGGACAGCGCTGCGGCATGGGACAGGAACGACTCGGCTGCCCGGCCCCACGAGTTCAGCACCTCGCGGGTGTCGAGCCCCGAACGCCGGTTCACCGTGTGGGCGTTGAACGCATCGATGTCGAACGGCGCGCCGGCGTGCTCGGTCTGCCACTCCTCGAGCTCGGTCGCAGGCTCTCCGGCGGCGAGCTGCGCGGCGATCGTGTCGCCGGCGGCGAGATGGGCGATGACGTCGCGGTTCCACCAGCCGTCGGCGGCACTGGGTTGCTCCCACGTATCGGGATCGGCGTACTGGATCGTGCGTCCGAGCCGCTGGCGCTCGGCGTGTGCGATGCCCAGTAGCTCGACGCGTTCGAGGCTCACGGCGCGGATTGTACAGTCCGGTCCGTGCGCATCC
>DASVGA010000167.1:0-4477 GCA_036379795.1 Actinomycetota bacterium
CGGCCCTCGTACGTCGCCACCTTCGCCAGATGCACGTCGAGCGTCAACTCGGCGAGCGCGCTGGTGATGTCGTACAGCAGTCCGATGCGATCGGGTCCTCCCACCTCGACGACCGTGGAGTAGTCGGAGGCATCGTTGTCGATCTCGACGGTCACGGGCGCCCCGGGTCGTGGAGAGGGGTACCGGGCTCGCTTCTCCGCCACCCGATGATCGAGTGAGATCCGTCCCTCGACGGCGCCGCGGAGCACGGTGCGGAGCTCACGCCAGCGTGCCTGTGTGACCTCGGCTTCGAACGATCCCTCGACTTCGAACAGGTCGACCGCCACCCGGTCCTCGGTGGTGAACACCTTGGCGCTGAGGATCGACAGGCCGGTAAGTGCAACGGCACCGGCGATGTAGGACAACAGGCCCGGCCGGTCGGCGGCGACGACGAGCAGCTCGTACGTGCCGGGTTCCGGTCCCGGCCACGCGGACGAGCGCACCTCCGTCACTCCGACGTCGGGCGCGATCATCGGATAGTGGGCCGCCACGCGCTCGGGCTCGACGGTCAGGAAGTAGCCACGGGGCATGCGCAGCACGAACCGCTCGACCGCGGCTTCCGGCTCCGAGGTGAGCGATGCCCGCACGGCTTCCACGCGGCTCGTGAGCTGGTGAGCGAGCTCGACACCCATGGCACCGCGGGCGAACACGCGCTCGATGCGCGAGACGAGCTCGCGCACGAGGGTCTGGCGCCACGGGGTGGACGCCGCCGGTCCCGTTGCTGCCGCGTCGGCCTGCGCCAGCAGGTGCAGCGCCATCAGTCGTTCCGGTGTCTCGATGCGCGCCGCGACGTCGAGGATCAGATCTTCATCGGTGAGGTCGCGTCGCGTCGCCGTGTCGGGCAGCAGCAGGTGCTCCGCCACCAAGAACGCAGCGAGATCCCTGGTCCCACCGCCCACCCCCATACGGTCGAGGCTCTCCGACGCGACGCGTGTGCCCACCTCGACGTGACGCCCCGCCCCCGTCTTGCCGATGTCGTGGAGCAGTGCGCCGAGGAGGAGCCCGTCGCGATCGGGGATCTCGGAGGTCTGGTGGCAGAGACGAGCCATCTCGGCGAGCGCGCGGGTGAGGTGCGTGTCGACGGTGTAGCGATGGTACGGATCGCGCTGCGGGCGACACCGAACGTCGGCCCATGCAGGCAGCAGCCTGGGAAGCCATCCGAGCCGGTCGAGCACGTCGAGCGTGGCCACGCCGTGCTCGCCCGTCCGCACGATGCGCAGGAACGCCTCGAGGAGGCGTTCGGACCACTCGACGGACGCGGACACCGGCGTGATCTCGACCGAGTCGAGCAGCCCGGCGTCGGGTCGCTCACCGCGTTCGGCCACCGTCGCCATCGCTTCGAGCGCTTCGGCAACATCGTCGAACGGCGACGGGGGCTCCGTGGGCATCGACGATCCGCGCGCGGCCCGCACCAACACGTTGCCGCCGATCCAGCGCACCTGGCGAGCGTGCTCGAACACCGCCCGCATCAGACCGTCCTCGGCGATCAGGCGAGGTTCGTCGACGAATCCCATGGCGCCGGCGATCTCTGCCTGCAGCTCGAGCGGGAGACGGTCGGTGCGCTTCACGGCTTCGAGATGCAGCGCACTGCGCGCCCGGGTGAGGAACTCCTCGGCCTCGTCGAGCGCCTGCCGCTCGGCGATTCGCACCAGCGCGTCACCCGCGACCGACGTGAGCCAGCGGACGGCTTGCACGTCGCGCAGGCCCCCGGCGCCGCTCTTGAGCTCGGGCTCGAGCAGGTGCGTCGCCGCGCCGAACCGTTGCTCGCGGTCGCGAGCGTCGGCCTCGAGAGCTCGCGCGAACGCCGCGACGTCGGCGGCGGCGACCGCCCGTACCCGATCTCGGACCTCGGTCGCGAGCTCGCCGTCACCCGCGATCGGCCTCACGTCGAGCATCGAGGTCAGCGCGTCGAGGCGCTCGGTCGCGATCGCCTCGCACTCCGACGGGGTCCTGACCGCGTGACCGACCTCGAGCTTGGCATCCCACAAGGGGTACAGGACCTGCTCGGTCACTCGCGCGATCTCTGCCGGTGCCCGGCCGTCGTGCACGAACAGCAGGTCGATGTCGGACCGAGGTAACTGATGCATGCGCCCGTAACCGCCGACGGCGGCGAGCACCACGCCGGCGGGAGGGCCGGCGGTCTCGAACAGCGATGCGATCGCGCTGTCGAACGACCCGGCCCTGCGTCGTGCCGACCAGCGCCCGTGGTGACCCGGCGAGTACGCACGGTCGAGCGCCTCGAGCTCGCGGCGCAGCTGGGCGATCGGCTCGACGCTGGGCGAGGCTTCCATGGTCGCGACCGTTCAGACCGCGTCGGGGCCCATCTCGCCCGTGCGGATGCGCACGACCTGTTCGGCTTCGGTCACCCAGAGCTTGCCGTCGCCGATCTTGCCGGTGCGCGCGGCCTTGACGATCGAGTCGACCACCCCTTGGACCTCGCCGTCGGGTACGAGCACCTCGAGCTTGACCTTGGGCACGAAGTCGACCTGGTACTCGGCGCCCCGGTAGACCTCGGTGTGACCGCGCTGTCGGCCGAACCCTTCGACGTCGGTCGTGGTGAGACCGTTGACGCCGAGATCTCGCAAGGCTTCCTTGACGTCGTCGACGCGATGGGGCTTGACGATGGCGGTCACGAGCTTCACGACAGGTACCTCCCGGCGGAAGGGGCCAGCTTACGCGCCCGTCACTCGCTTCTCGTAGACGTCGTAGCGACGTCGCACGGTCATGCCCACGCTCTCGTAGAGATGCGTGGCCCCCGAGGCGTTCTCGGTGTCGACGCCCAGCCGAACCTCGTGGTGGCCTCGGGCTTCGAGCTCGGCGAACGACCGAGCGAGCAACGCTCTCGCCACGCCACGGCGACGGAATGCCGAGAGGACGCCCAGCTCGCCGACCCACCCCGCCCCGTCGTCGGCTCTGAAGTTCACCGAGACCCCGGCCGGCTCGCCGGCCACGAAGGCCATGACCATGAGCGTGGGGTCGTATCCCGGGTCGCCGTGAAGCTCGTGCTGCCACCCCTCGAACGTCATGGGTTCGTAACCGAAGTGATCGCCGAAGGCGTCGTCGAGGATGCGGTATGCGAGCTGCTCGTCGGCGGCCGCGCCGAGCCGAAGCGTGACCTCTGGTGGCGCGGGCGCGGCTGCCTCGTCGGCAGGCAGCGGGCGCTGCATGTTCCAGAACGAGCGCACCGGGTGATACCCGCGCCCCGCGAACAGCTCGGCGGCCTGCACGTCGGTCGCGGGCGCAGCCGTTCGGAACGGGGCCGTGACATCGACGGGGAGCCGGCTCGTGGCCATCCGTTCGGTCATGTCGAGCAGCGCAGCTCCGAGTCCCGCCTCAGCGTGGCCTGGATGCACCTTGCCGACGCCGAAGATCTGCCTCGACGGATCGAGCGCGAGCACGATGCCATAGGCGGCGATCGTCCGTCGGAGGCCTCGGCGACCACCGTGTCGCGGTCGAACTCGAAGCGCGGTGCCGCCCAATCGACCAGGATCTCCTCGCGAGCCTGATCGACGAACCCGACGTCGGCGAGGTCGCGCGCTTCGTGCAACTCGATCAGCGCATGGAGGTCATCACGCCGAGCCGGGCGCGCCCGGTACGGCGCGGGGAACGTCACTCCCCGACGGCCTTCTTCCGTGCGGGCGCCTTCGCCTTAGCGGCGGTCTTCTTCGCGGTGGCCTTCTTGGTGGCCTTCTGGGCGGTCGCCTTCTTCGCCGCGCCGCGCTTGGGGGTGGCCTTCTGCTTGGCCGGCGCGATGTCGGGCTCGGCGACCTCGGTCTGCTTCTTGGCAGCGGCGACGCTGGCTTTCAGCGCCGCCATGAGGTCGACCACCTTGCCGGTGGGCTCGGCCTCGACGACCTCGATCTCCTCGCCGTTGATCTTGGCCTCGACGATCCGCATCAGCGCCTCGCGGTACTCATCGGTGTACTGCTCGGGGTCCCACTCGGCGGTGAGGTTCTCGATGAGCTGACGAGCCATCTCGACCTCCTGCCCGCGGACCTTGGAGTCGACGTCGACGTCGCCGAGGTCGGCCTCACGGATCTCGTCGGGCCAGTACATGGTCTCGAGCACGAAGACGTCGTCCTTGAACCGCAGCGCGGCCAGGTGCTCCTTGTCACGGAAGCTGACCTTGGCGATGCCGACCTTGTTGTCCTGACTCATGGCCTCACGGAGCAACGCGTAGGCCTTGGCGCCGGTCTCGTCGGGGGCGAGGTAGTAGCTCTTCTTGAACAGCATCGGATCGATCTCGTCGAGGTCGACGAACTGCTGGATATCGATCGCCCGGCTCGACTCGACCGGCACCGCGTCGAAGTCGTCGTCGGTGAGCACGACGTAGCGGTCCTTCTCGTACTCGTAGCCCTTGACGATGTGCTCGAAGTCGACGATCTCACCGTCCTTCTCGCACATGCGCTTGTACCGGATGCGCCCCATGTCCTCGTCG
>DASVGA010000168.1:0-4533 GCA_036379795.1 Actinomycetota bacterium
CCGGTGCGGTACACCGCGTCCACCACCCGGTGGATCGCCGGCTCGTTGCCGGGGATCAGCGACGACGAGAGCACGACGGTGTCGCCTGCGTCGAGCTTCACCCACTTGTGCTGGCGCTGCGCCATGAGCGAGAGGGCGGAGAACGGCTCGCCCTGGCTTCCGGTGCAGATCACGACGACGCGGCCGGGGTCGAGGTCGGCTACCTCGGCGATGTCGTTCACGTCGCGGTCGTCGACCTGCAGGTAGCCGAGGCGGCGAGCCGCCGCGACCGAGTTCAGCATCGACCGGCCGAGGAAGGCGACGACCCGCTCGTTGGCGCGCGCCGCGTTCACGATCTGCTGCACCCGGTGTATGTGGCTCGAGAAGCAGGCAGCCACGACGATCTCGGGGGCGTTCTCGACGATGCGCGCGAGCACCGGACCGACGGCGCGCTCGCTGTCGGTGTAACCGGCTTCCTCGGCGTTGGTGGAATCGCTCAGCAGCAGGTGCACGCCGCGCCCGCTCGCTTCCTCGGCCAAGCCGTGCAGGTCGGTCGGCCGGCCGTCGAGCGGGGTCTGGTCGATCTTGAAGTCACCGGTGTGCAGGATCGCGCCGTGCGGCGTGTCGATCACGACGGCCATGCCGTCGGGGATCGAGTGCGTCACCCGCAGGAAGCGCATCGTGAACGGGCCCACGGTCGCGCCCTCGCCCGGCACCGCCGTTCGCAGCTCGCACCGGTCGCTCACCTGGTGCTCCTCGAGCTTGCCCTTGAGCAGCTCGAGGGTGAACGGCGTGCCGTAGACGGGTACGCCCGAGATCTCTCGCAGCAGGTAGGGCAGCGCCCCGATGTGATCCTCATGGCCGTGCGTGAGCACGATCGCCTCGACGCGGTCGGCGTTGCGGCGCACGTAGTCGAAGTCGGGCAGCACGAGGTCGATGCCCGGCATGTCGCCCGACGGGAACGAGAGCCCGACGTCGATGATGAGGATGCGGTCGTCGAGCTCGACGCAGGCCATGTTGCGACCGACCTCCCCGACCCCACCGAGGAAGACGACCCGGCAACCCGCGTTGTCAGAGGAGACCGGCGTCCTCCAGTGCAGTGCGGATCCTGGCCCGTTCCTCGGCCGTGGCGGGCACGAGCGGCAGGCGGGGATCACCGGCGGACCGGCCGAGCATGGAGAGCGCGGCCTTCACGGGGATCGGGTTCGACGTGATGAACAGGGCGTTGAACAGCGGCGACAGTTGCTCGTGGATCTTGCGGGCCGCCGGCACGTCACCGGTGCCGATCAGCTCGAGCATCTGGTGGATCTCGGGGCCGACGAGATGGCTCGCCACGCTCACGACGCCGACCGCGCCGAGGCACGCGTAGCCGAACGCCGCCCAGTCGTCGCCGGAGTAGACCTCGAAGCCGGCCGGGGCCTCGGCGATCAGGCGCGAGACCGCCTGGAAGTCTCCGGTGGAGTCCTTCACGGCCACGATGTTCGGGTGCTCGGCCAGCGCGAGCAGCGTATCGTGCTCGATGCGGGTCGCGGTTCGCCCCGGGATGTTGTAGGCGATGATCGGCAGCTCGGTCGCATCGGCGATGCGTTCGAAATGGGCGATCAAGCCGCGTTGCGGAGGCTTGTTGTAGTAGGGCGTGACCACCAGCAGGCCGTCGGCGTCGGCTCGTTCGGCGGCCTCCGTGAGCTCGAGCGTCTCGGCGGTCGAGTAGGTGCCGGAGCCGCAGATCAGCTTGCCGCGGCCACGGATCGCCTCGCCGACGGCTCGGAACAGCTCCCCCTTCTCCTTCCCGGTGAGGGTCGGTGACTCTCCGGTCGAACCGGCGACCACCACGGCGTCGGAGCCATTGTCGACGAGCCACGATGCGAGGCGCTGCGCGCCGTCGAGGTCGACCGCGTGATCGTCGTCGCGGAACGGCGTGACCATGGCGGTCACGACCGAGCCGAACCTGCCCGCCTGTCCGATCATGCGAGATCTCCTTGGCCGGGCGCCGCCCGGGGAGCGGCAGCGATGCGCCTATGCTAGCGGGCCATGCCGCGCATCTACACGAAGACCGGCGACGATGGCACGACCGGCCTCCTGTACGGCGGCAGGGTCTCGAAGGACGACCTGGTCACCGAGGCCTACGGCACCACCGACGAGGCGGTGGCCGCCCTCGGGCTCGCCCGAGCATCGAGCCCGGATGCGTCGATGCACGCAGAGATCCTGGCCCTGCAGCGCGAGCTGTTCGTGGTCGGGGCCGACCTGGCGGCGAACCCCGCCGAGCGGGCCAAGCTGCAACCCGGTGTCTCGCTCGTCACCGCCGACATGACCGAACGTCTCGAGACGCGCATCGACGAGCTGGTGGCCCGGCGGCCCCTGCCCCAGGTCTTCGTCGTTCCGGGCGCGACGCCCTCGAGCGCAGCGCTCGACCTGGCGCGCGGCACGATCAGACGAGCGGAACGAGCCGTGGTCGCCCTCGAGCGCGCCGGGCGGGACCCCAACCCCGAGGCCCGCCGCTACCTCAACCGCCTGAGCGACCTGCTGTTCGTGCTCGCCCGTTGGGAAGCCGGCGAGAGCGAGCCCGCCAGCCGCGACTGACCTTGCTCAGCGCGCCACGTACAGGCCGTCGAGCTCGAACGGCACCGCACTCGACCCGGTCAGCACGGCCGTATGCGCGCCGGCGCCGACGTCGACGCACAGGACCCGTTCGCGCGCCGGCGTCGTGTCGTCTTCCGTAGCGGTGCCCATGCTCACGGTGTCGATCACGAGATCCGCTGTGGCGCTCAAGCCGGCCGCGACCGGCCCGCCCATGACGCAGAACCGCGCGGCGCCCGTGAACGACAGGGTGGCCGTGGCCCCGAGCTCAAGCGAGGTCGTGGTGGTGAGGAACGCGCCCGCCGGGGCGTTGGGCACCGTGACCCCGGCGTAGGCGATCGCCGCGTTGCGGTCGTCGAACGGGAACGTGGTGCGTCTGGTCGAGGAGACGCCGGTGTTCTTCTGCTTGTCGACCACCAAAACCCGCACGTCGTAGGTCTGGCCCTGCGCCCCGGGCACGCTGACCGTCGTGTTCTTCGTGCTGCCCGATCGCACGTCGACCCAGTTCGCGCCACCGACCGCCCGTCGTTGCACCGTCCATCGCTTCACACCGGTGCCGAACGGGTCGTCGGCGACCCGGAAGGTGAGCGGCGACGTGAGCCCCGATCGGACGTCGCCGGCGTAGCGCTCCATCGGGTCCGCGGTGGCCGTCGGCGCGCGGTGATCCAGCGCGATCATCGGCCCGCGGTTCGGGATCGTGTCGACGCACGGGTTCCGACGGCTGCACGCGCCTGCCTCGCTGTAGGCGAAGAGCACGAACCGGTAGGTGCCCGGGCTGTCGATCTTCGAGCGGACGATCGATGTCCGGAACGCCGTCGCGCTCGAGCGAGACGCGGGCGCAGTGCGATCGACCACGCGGCTGGTTCGCAGGTCGAGCAACACGCCCCGGAGACGGCCAGACGCGAAGAACACGTACTGGCCGAAGTCGAACCGATCGTCCTGGTTGGTGTCGATCAGCGCCACGAAGTTGCCGTTGTCGGGATCGATGGAGGCGTTCGAGACCGGGTCGTGGGTCGAGAACGCCAACGTGTCCTTCGACTTCCCTCGTGAGATCTTCATCGACGCGAGATCGAGGTCCCCCTTGACGTCGTTGCCGTCGTCTCGTGAGATCGCGAAGCGAGCCGTGACGGCGACGGCCTCGGGGCTCCGCCCGGCCCACGGCCCGTCGGCGGCGTTCGCAGGAACCGATGCGCCGGGCGTGGTGGCACCGGCGGGCAACGCGGGAACCAGCAGTCCGAGCACCAGCGCGGTCGGAACGAGGGCGCGACGCGACACGGTCGATCTCCTCTCCATGGGAAGTCGCCGAGTGTATTGGGAAGACAACCCCTGTTCAACGACGTCAGCCGACGCGGAAGTACCGCCAGCCGGACCGAGACGCCTGATGTCCGTTGCGCGCGGGCACCCTCGCCCTGATGCGGAACGCGTAGCCCTGTGGCAGACCGCGGACGAGGAACAGCCCTCTGCTGTCGAGGTTCAACCTGACCGCCGAGGCGTCGAGCATGGCCCACGCCCGGCCCGGGCGGCGCCATTCGAGCCGCGCCCAGACCTTCTCGCCGTGCAGGTTGGGCCACACGACCACCGGCGTGCGAACGGTCGCGCCCGCGACGTAGAGGTGGTAACCGTCGCGGCGAGCGACCCAGCCGGTGAGCCGGGCGTTGACGGTCACCTCGACCGCGGCGGCCTGACCGGCCGATGCCGCGGACCGACCGTCGAGGGGCTGCGCGACGACCAGGGTCGTGGCGAAGACGCACACAGCGATCGACGCCGTGAGCCGTGCGGATCGATGCACCTGGGGGCCTTCCGTGGTCGGGGGGATGCCCCGCGAGTGTAGGCCGCAGACGCCGACCCGGGCCACGGCACCACGCGGGAGCGGCAGCCCGTGTTCAGCTTCCCGTGATCGGAACCGGCGCCATCGCCCCGACGTTGAGATCACCGAAGGAGAGCACGGTGAGTCCGATCGTGCGCGGGGAGACCGCA
>DASVGA010000169.1:0-4049 GCA_036379795.1 Actinomycetota bacterium
ACGACCATGGTTGCAGCGATCCTCGCCTTCATCGTGGCCGCCGAGGAGGCGGCCGAAGAGACCAACGACGCGGCCGACCTGTATCCCCACGCCGAGGAGCTGATCGTCGGCGCGATCGCGTTCGCCATCCTCTTCTTCTTCATGTGGAAGTGGGTCCTTCCGCGCATCAACACGCTGCTCGAGGAGCGTCGCGAGAAGATCCAAGGCGAGCTCGAACAGGCCGAGGCCACGCGGAGCGAAGCCGACACGCTGCTCGCCGACTACCGCTCGCAGTTGGCCAACGCTCGCGAGGAGGCCAACCGCATCATCGAGGAAGCCCGCAGCACCGCAGACCAGGTGCGCGCCGACCTGCAGTCCAAGGCGGAGCAGGAAGCGCAGGCCACCGTGGCACGCGCGCAGGAGGAGATCCGGGCCGAGCGTGACCGCGTCTTCCAGGAGCTGCGTGGACAGGTCGGAGACATCGCGGTCGAGCTCGCCGGGCGCGTGGTGGGGCAGTCGCTCGACAAGCAAGCGCACGCCCGCCTGATCGACGAGTACATCGACGAGGTCGCGGGCGGCGGCGCTCAGAACTGACCCCACGAGAGAGAGCGGACGGACCGAGATGACCACCGACGCCATGATCGACGGATACGCGCAGGCGCTGTTCGCCGTCGCCCGCGCCGAGCAAGCCCTGCCGACGGTCGAGGACGAGCTCTACGCCTTCGCCAAGGCGATCGAGCAGCACACGCCGCTGCGCGAAGCCCTGACCGATGCCGCGTTGCCCGCCGACAACAAGAAGGCCGTCGTGGGCGACGTGCTGGGCGAACGGGTGAACCCGCTCACCACGTCGCTGCTCGGGTTCGTCATCGACGCCGGGCGGGCGCGCGAGCTTCCGAAGATCGTGCAGCGCCTCGCGGAGATGGCGGCCGGGGAACGCGACCAGGCCCTCGCGGAGGTCCGCACGGCGGTCGAGCTCAGCGCCGCACAGCGCGAGCGCATCGCGGCAGCGCTCTCGAAGGCGACCGGCCGCACCGTCGACCTGAAGGTCGTCGTCGACCCGAGCGTCGTGGGTGGCGTGATCGCGCGGGTGGGTGACGAGATCTTCGACGGCTCGGTGGCGACCCGGCTCGTCGATGCCAAGCAACGACTAGGGAGCGTGTGACGACATGGCAGTGAACATCGACCCCGCGAGCATCGCCGAAGCGCTCCGGCGCAACGTCGAGAGCTGGGAGCCGAGCGTCGACCGCGAAGAGGTCGGACGTGTGATCGAGGTCGGTGACGGCATCGCGCGCGTCTCCGGGCTTCCTCGGACCATGGCGAACGAGCTGCTCGAGTTCCCCGGCGGCCTGCTCGGCATGGCGTTCAACCTCGACGAGCACGAGATCGGATGCATCGTCTTCGGCGACTCCGCCGTCATCGAGGAAGGCGCCGCTGTCACACAGACCGGCCGCATCCTCTCGGTGCCGGTCGGTGACGGCTTCCTCGGGCGGGTGGTCGACGGACTCGGACGCCCGATCGACGATCGGGGGGCGATCCAGGCCGAGGAGACGCGCAACCTCGAGGTGCAGGCGCCGAACGTGGTGTCGCGCCAGCCGGTCAAGGAGCCGATGTACACGGGCATCATCGCGATCGACGCGATGACGGCGATCGGGCGCGGTCAGCGCCAGCTCATCATCGGAGATCGGCAGACGGGCAAGACCGCCGTGGCGCTCGACACGATCATCGCCCAGAAGCAGTACTGGGGCACCGACCAAGCGGTGAAGTGCATCTACGTGGCGGTCGGGCAGAAGGCGTCGACCGTGGCCGAGGTGGTCGACACGCTCCGAGAGCAGGGGGCCCTCGAGTACACGACGGTCGTGAACGCCGCGGCATCGGACCCGGCGCCGTTCCAGTACGTGGCGCCCTACGCCGGTGCGGCCATCGGCGCGTACTGGATGAACAACGGCGATGCCGTGCTGATCGTCTATGACGACCTCTCGAAGCAGGCGGTGGCCTACCGCGAGATCTCGCTGCTGTTGCGCCGCCCGCCTGGCCGCGAGGCGTACCCGGGTGACGTCTTCTACCTGCACTCCCGGTTGCTGGAGCGTGCCGCGAAGCTCTCCGACGAGCTCGGCGGGGGGTCCATGACGGCGCTGCCGATCATCGAGACCAAAGGTGGCGACATCTCCGCCTACATCCCGACCAACGTGATCTCGATCACCGACGGTCAGCTCTTCCTCGAGTCGGAGCTCTTCTTCTCGGGCGTGCGCCCGGCGATCAACGTGGGCGTGTCGGTGTCGCGCGTCGGCGGTGCGGCGCAGACCAAGGCGATGAAGAAGGTCGCCGGCCGCTTGCGCCTCGACCTGGCGCAGTTCCGCGCGCTGGAGGCATTCGCGCAGTTCGGCTCCGAGCTCGACAAGGCCTCGCAGCAGCAGCTCGCCCGCGGCGCTCGGGTGGTCGAGATCCTCAAGCAGCCCCAGTACCAGCCACAGCCGGTCGAGCGTCAGGTGGTCGCGATCTACTCCGTCACCGGGGGGCACCTCGACGACTTCCCGGTCGAGGACGCGAAGCGCTTCACCGAGGAGTTCGCGAGCTATCTCGAGACCCGCAGCCCCGAGGTCTTCTCGACGATCCGCGATTCGGGCGACCTCTCCGACGAGACCGAGGAGACGCTCAAGACCGCGCTCGAAGGGTTCAAGGAGTCGTTCCAGCCGACCGGGGCACAGGCAGGCTCCGAGGCAGCGCTCGGAGCGACCACCAAGCCCGACGAGGTCAAGCCCGACGTCGGCTGGGACCGCATGTCGTCTGCCGACGACGATGACGACGACGCCGGCGACGAGCCGAGCGCGTAGTCGATGGGTGCACAGCTCCGCGTCGTCCGCCGGCGCATCCGCTCGGTGCAGTCGACGAAGAAGATCACTCGCGCCATGGAGCTCATCGCGTCCTCGCGCATCGTTAAGGCCCAGCAGCGGGTCGAGGCGGCGCGGCCCTATGCGATCCAGCTGACCGCGGCGATGGAAGATCTGGCCCGCAACGCCGGGAGCCTGTCGCACCCGTTGCTCGAGGAACGCGAGAACCCCACGAAGGCCGGAGTGCTCGTGTGCACATCCGACCGGGGGCTCGCCGGCGCATACAGCGCCAACGTGATCAAGATCGCCGAACGGACCATGGCGAAGGTGCGCGAGCGCGGGCTCGAGCCCGTGCTGTACGTGAGCGGCAAGAAGGGGGCCGGATACTTCCGGTTCCGTGGCGCGGAGATCCGTGAAGACTGGCAGGGGCACACGGAGGTGCCGCCGTACGAGGTGGCGCGTGCGATCGGGTCGCGTCTGATCGAGGACTTCGCTGCCGAGGACTTCGACGAGCTCTTCTGCGCGTACACCGACTTCCGGTCGGCGTTCACGCTACGCGCGACCGTCAAGCGCTTCCTGCCGATCGCACCCGAGGAGGTGAGTGGCGCCGGTGACACCGTGCCTCCCGAGTACCTGTTCGAGCCCGAGCCCGAGCGCATCCTCGACCACCTGCTTCCGGAGTACCTGATCACGAAGGTCTACGCGGCGCTGCGCGAATCGGCCGCCTCGGAGAACGCGGCGCGCCGACGGGCGATGAAGGCCGCCACCGACAACGCGGACGAGCTGATGAAGATCCTCATCCGGCAGGCCAACCGCGCCCGCCAGGACGAGATCACGACCGAGATCATGGAGATCGTCGGCGGGGCCGAGGCCCTTGCGGGCGCAACGAAGGAGTGACCATGGCTGATTCCCAGGAACGAGCGAGCGGTCGTATCACGCGGGTGATCGGACCGGTGGTCGATGTCGAGTTCCCGCCGTCGGAGCTGCCCGAGATCAACACGGCGTTGACGCTCGACGTGGAGCTCGGCGGCGAGACCACGACGATCACCTGCGAGGTGGCCCAGCACATCGGCGACTCCGTCGTGCGCGCGATCGCGCTGAAGCCGACCGACGGTGTGGTGCGCGGGTCGACCGTGAAGAACACCGGCTCACCGATCACCGTGCCGGTCGGAGAGGGAGTGCTCGGCCACGTCTACAACGTGCTCGGTGATCCGCTCGACACCGACGCGTCGAACATCGAGG
>DASVGA010000170.1:0-2079 GCA_036379795.1 Actinomycetota bacterium
CCGACCATGGGCGGGCTCGCGATGTTCCTCGGGTTCCTGGCGGGCATGGGCGTCGCGTTCGAGCTCCCGTTCTTCGACGATCTGCACCGCGGCACGCCCATCCCGCTCGCCGCCGTCGCGACCTGCACGCTCATGGTCGGACTCGGCCTCATCGACGATCGCCGCGGCACCAGCGCGCTCGCGAAGTTCACCGCGCAGGTGTTCATCGCCGGCGTGCTGGTGCTGATGGGGGCCGCCCTCACCTACATCTGGGTGCCGGGGTTCGAGGTGGTGTCGCTCTCGCAGGACATCGCGGTGCCCCTCACGATCCTGTGGGTGGTCGCGATCGCGAACGCCGTGAACCTGGTCGACGGACTCGACGGTCTCGCTGCCGGCATGATCGCGATCGCGGCCGCGGCGTTCTTCGTGTACATCATCCGCACGCCGAGCACCTTCGGCGACGCGTCGGCGGCCGCCCTGCTGTCGGCGACCGCGGTGGGCATGTGCCTCGGCTTCCTCCCGTGGAACTTCCACCCGGCCAAGATCTTCATGGGGGATTCGGGCGCCCTGCTGCTCGGCATGCTGCTCTCGATCGCCACGATCGACGGCGTGGGCCGCAATCCGTTCGAGCCGAGCGGTGGCGACATCGCGGCCATCGCCGGCGTGCTGGTCGTGCCCCTGCTCGTACTGTTCATCCCGTTCCTCGACGTCGTGCTCGCGATCGTGAGGCGGACCTGGCGGGGCCAGGGCATCGGCCACGCCGACAAGGAGCACATCCACCACCGGCTCATGGATATCGGGCACAGCCACCGCCGGGCCGTGCTGCTGATGTACCTGTGGAGCGCGCTGATCAGCGGAAGCGCGCTGGCCGTCGGGCTGATCGACGGACGCGCGACGGTCGGTCTGATCCTGTTCGCGGCACTCTCGCTGTTCCTGGTGACGGCGCTCCCGGCGCTCGACCGATGGCGCCGGCGGGGCGATGGCCCGCCCGCCCCCGATGCAGCCTCGCAACCGGTGCTGCCCGGCGCCGGGTCGGCGACCGGCCCCGAGCCGTCGAGGTGACCTTGCCCCTTGTCCATTCCGTACAAGTGGTCGATGATGCACGTCCGAACCCGGGGGTTCCCGGAACACGTAGTCACACATGACGATGCTCGCTGCCCCGGCGTAGTCCATCGGGGCAGGGGTCGAGGAGGGAGAACAGCGCGTGCCGAGCGAGATCGACGTTCGCCTTGAGCGGGTGACGAAGCTGTTCGGCGACGTCGCGGCCGTCGACGACCTCTCGATCGACATCGCCGAGGGCGAATTCTTCTCGATGCTCGGTCCCTCAGGTTGTGGCAAGACGACGACGCTCCGCATGATCGGAGGGTTCGAGGACCCGACCTACGGAACCGTGTACCTCGGTGGGCGCGACGTCACCGACCTTCCTCCCTACAAGCGAGATGTGAACACCGTGTTCCAGTCCTACGCGCTGTTCCCGCATCTCGACGTGTACGAGAACGTGGCGTTCGGCCTGCGCCGCAAGAAGGTCGACAAGGCCGAGCTCGAGCGCCGGGTCGCCGAGACCATGGCCCTCGTCGACCTCACCGGCTTCGAGAAACGCAAGCCGCCGCAGATGTCGGGAGGTCAGCAGCAGCGGGTCGCGCTGGCGCGAGCGCTCGTGAACCATCCGCAGGTGCTGCTGCTCGACGAGCCGCTCGGTGCCCTCGACATGAAGCTCCGCAAGCAGATGCAGCTGTACCTGAAGCGCATCCAGCAGGAGGTCGGCATCACCTTCATCTACGTCACGCACGACCAGGAAGAGGCCATGACGATGTCGGATCGCCTGGCCGTGATGCGCCTCGGCAAGATCGAGCAGCTCGGATCCCCCGAAGATGTCTACGAGCATCCCGCCACCGAGTTCGTCGCGGGGTTCCTGGGCGCCTCGAACCTGCTCGACGAGCCGCTCGGCGCCCTCGACATGAAGCTCCGCAAGCAGATGCAGCTGTACCTGAAACGCATCCAGCAGGAGGTCGGCATCACCTTCATCTACGTCACGCACGACCAGGAAGAGGCCATGACGATGTCGGATCGCCTGGCCGTGATGCGCCTCGGCAAGATCGA
>DASVGA010000171.1:0-5484 GCA_036379795.1 Actinomycetota bacterium
CTCGCGGTCGACGACTTCGGCACGGGCTACTCGTCGCTCAACTACATCCGGCGCTTCCCCGTCGACATCCTCAAGGTCGACAAGTCCTTCATCGACGGCGTGAACGACGGCGGGGAGGCATCGGCGCTCACCGAGGCCGTCATCAAGCTCGCCGGCATCCTCAACCTGCGCCCGGTCGCCGAAGGCATCGAGCGTGCCGACCAGCTCGAGCGGCTGCTGGAGCTGCGGTGCGACATGGGCCAGGGCTACTTCTTCGCCAGGCCGCTTCCCGGCGCCGAGCTCGCCGCACTGCTCGACGAGCGAGCCGAGATGAGCAGCGAGGCCGAAGCCCTCGCCAACGGTCGCACGGTCTGACCGCAGGCCCCGTGGGGCGTGATGCGGGCATGGGCTGCGCGAGCCCGTACCCTGGACCGATGCGACGACCTCGCCCGCTGATCGCGTTCTTCCTCAGCGTGATCCTCGCCGCGATCGCCGGCACGCCCGCGGTGGCGGCGCCACCACGGTGGGTGCAGCGTGTGGAATCGCTCGTGCGTGGCCTGCCCGTCTCGGTCTCGATCACGCTCGAGGGCGACAGGCTGTACCGCTACAAGGACTGGGTCGACCGCCCGCCCGCGTCGAACGAGAAGCTGCTGCTCTCCATGGCCTTGCTCAAGCGGGTCGGCGCCGACGCGACGCTCGCGACGAGATTGTTCGCGACCGACCAGGCGGGGGCCGACGGGGTGATCGACGGCAACCTCTGGATCGTCGGGCACGGCGACCCGGAGATCGACGCCCTCGACATGGCGGAGATGGCGCGTGCCATGCTCGACGCGGGCATCGAGCGGGTGCGTGGCCGCGTGTTCGGCAGCACCGGGCCGTTCGCGCGGGACTGGTGGGCCCCAGGGTGGCGCGACTACTTCCCCCGTGTCTACATCGCGCTGCCGACCGGATTGACGTTCCGGTTCAACGAGGGCGCCGGAGGCCGGCACGTGCGCGACCCCGAGCGGCTCGCGGCCAAGGCGCTCACGCGGAAGCTCGAAGCGCGAGGCATCCCGGTCACCGGCAAGCCGGGCTCGGGTTCGCCGCCCGGCAGCCTGGTCGCGCTCGCGTCGATCAGCAGCGACCCCCTCGGCTCGATCATGCAACGCATGAACCTGGTCTCGAGCAACTTCCGGGCGGAGGTGCTCGGCAAGATGCTCGGCGCGACCCGCCTCGGCCCCCCCGGAACGATCGCCAAGGGCGCGCGCGTGGTCGAGCGGTTCGCCGCCGCTCGAGGCGTGCACATCGAGGCCCATGACGCCTCGGGTCTGTCCTACGACAACCGCGTGAGCACCGCAGACCTCGTGCGCCTGCTGCGGGTCGCGGAGCAGGCGCCGTGGGGCGAGGTGCTTCGGAACACGCTTCCCTCGGGTGGCGAGGGAACGCTGAAGGATCGGCTCGAGAAGGTCACGATCAGGGCCAAGACCGGCACGCTGATCGACGTCTCCGCCCTGTCGGGATGGGTCTGGCTGGAACGCGAGGACGCGTGGGCCGCATTCTCGATCCTGTCGAGCGGCATCGACGAAGACCACGCCAAGTCGATCGAGAACAAGATCGTGCGGGTGGTCGCGGCCAACGCCGCGCGGAGTTGAAGGCGGCCAACGCCGCGCGGAGTTGAAGGCGGCTCAGAGATCGCGCATGTAGCGCACGATCGGCATGTTCGAGCACTGGACCTGATGGGAGCTCCGTGTGCCGTCCCACGTCCAGCCTTCCCGCTCGTAGAAGCGGCGCGCGCGAGCGTTCGACTCGAGCACCCACAGGCTCGCCCGCTGCGACCCCGCGGCGCGCATCGCCTCCACCGTCCGCTCCAGCAAGTCACGGCCGATCCCCCGGCCGGCGGCGTGCTCATCGAGGTAGACGGCATAGACCACGGCCGTGTTCGGCGGGGCGGCGTCGTCGCCGGCCGGTCCGGCGCTCGCGAACCCCACGACGGCCTCGCCCTCGAGGGCCACGAGCACGATGGTCGAAGGGTCCGAAGCGGCGTCGCGCCATCGCGCTTCCCGCTCGGCGACATCCAGCGCGTCGAGCGTCTCGTCGGGAAGCTGACCTCGATACGCCCAGCGCCACGAACGCACGTGTACCTCGGCGATCGCTCGCGCATCCTCGACGACGGCGTCGCGGATCGTCACCTCAGCTCGGGCGACTCCGGTGTCCGTCTCGGCGCCGGCCATCGTCACGCCTCGGCCGAGCGAGGGTGCAGCAGGCCGAACGTGTAGCCGTCGACGAGCGCTTCCCACGAGGCCTCGATGATGTTCTCGCTCACCCCGACCGTGGTCCACTCCCGCTCGCCGTTCGACAGGTCGATCAGCACCCGCACGACGGCGCCGGTGCCGTGCGTGCCGCTCAGCACCCGCACCCGGAAGTCCTCCAGATCCATCTGGGCGAGCGCCGGGTAGTCGTTCGCGAGCGCCTTGCGCAGGGCGGTATCGAGCGCTCCGACCGGACCCTGCCCCTCGGCGGACTCGATGTGGCGGGTGCCTTGCGTGCGGACCTTCACGGTCGCCTCGGCGAGCGGCGGCTCGTCGTCGCCCACCCGCTCTTCCACGTGCACGCGGTAGCTCTCGATCTCGAAGAACGGTTGCGACCAGCCTGCGGCCCGGCGCATCAGCAGCTCGAGCGAGGCTTCCGCGACGTCGAATGCGTAGCCGCGCGACTCTCGTTCCTTGATCTGGTCGACGGCGGCCGGGATCGCCGCGTCGTCGAGCTCGAGGCCGAGCTCCGCGGCCTTCATGCGGATCGTCGCCCCGCCTCCGTAGTCGGACGCGACCACGCCACGATGGTTGCCGACGGTCTCGGGGGGCACGTGCTCGTACGCGCGGGAGACGCGCGCGACCCCGCTCGTGTGCAGGCCCGCCTTGTGCGTGAACGCGTACCGGCCCGTGTACGGCTGGCGCGAGTCCGGGGCGAGGTTCGCGATATCGGCGACGTAGTGCGCGAGCTCGGTGAGGTGCTCGATCGCTCCGTCGGGAAGCGCGTCGGTCTCCCCCATCTTGAGCATCAGGTCGGCGGTGAGCGGGATCAGATCGGCGTTGCCCGTGCGCTCCCCGTACCCGTTGATCGTGCCCTGCACCTGGTGCACACCGGCGTCGACCGCGACGAGCGAGTTCGCGACCGCGCACCCGGCGTCGTTGTGCACGTGGATGCCGAGCGGCACGCTCGCCTGCGCCCCGACCTCGCCGACGACGCGCGCGACGTCGAACGGCAGCATGCCGCCGTTCGTGTCACAGAGCACGAGGCGCTCGGCGCCCGCTTCCTCGGCCGCGGCGAGCACCGCCATCGCGAACGACGCGTCGGAGCGGTACCCGTCGAAGAAGTGCTCGGCGTCGAAGAACACCCGCCGGCCCTCGCCGCGCAGGAACTCGATCGACTCCCGCACCATCCCCACGCCCTCGGCGAGGTCGGTCCGCAGCGCCTCGGTCACGTGCAGGTCCCACGCCTTGCCGACGAGGCAGACCACCTCGGTGCCGGCACCGAGCAGGTCGCGCAGCGCCTGTGAGTCGCCCGCGCGCTCCCCCGCGCGACGCGTCATGCCGAACGCCGTGAGCGTGCTGGTCTTGAGCGTCTCCTTCGCTGCGACCTTGAAGAACTCGGTGTCGCGTGGGTTCGCGCCTGGCCATCCGCCTTCCACGTACGGGAAGCCGATCTGGTCGAGCTTGTGCAGGATGCGGAGCCGGTCCTCGACCGTGTACGACAGATCGGCCTGCTGGGCGCCGTCGCGGAGCGTCGTGTCGTAGAGCTCGACGGTCATCGGGCCCCCTCGACCACCAGGTCGCCTACTTCGGTCGTGGTGAAGCCCATCTCGCCGGCCCGCATCGACTTCATGCGCTGGGTCGCAGCGCGGATGCCCGCGTCGACCCTGCCCGCGGCCTCGGCCTCACCGATCTGGCGCAGCAGCATCTCGAGCGCCCCGATCGCGGCGAGCGGGTTGATCGTGCCCTTGCCCGTCTCGCTCGGCGCGGTGCCGCCGATCGGCTCGAACATCGACACGCCGTCGGGAGCGATGTTCCCCCCCGCGGCGATACCCATGCCGCCTTGGATCATCGCGCCGAGGTCGGTGATGATGTCGCCGAACATGTTGTCGGTGACGATCACGTCGAACCGGTTCGGCGAGTCCAGGAAGTAGATGCATGCCGCGTCGACGTGCACGTAGTCGGTCTCGACGTCGGGGAACTCCGGCACGAGCTCGTCGACCACGCGCTGGTAGAGGTCGCCGGCGAACGTGAGCACATTCGTCTTGTGCACGAGCGTGACCTTCTTCCGCCGGTGCGGCTGCATCGCGAGCCGGAACGCGTACCGCACGATGCGCTCGACCCCGTGGCGCGTGTTGATCGACTCCTGCACGGCCACCTCGTGCTCGGTGCCCTTGCGATGGAAGCCGCCCGCCCCCGAGTACAGCCCCTCGCTGTTCTCGCGCACGACGACCATGTCCACATCGTCCTCACCGTGGCTCGGCACGAGGGTCTCGACGCCCGGGTATCGCACGACCGGACGCAGGTTCACGTACTGGTCGAGGCCGAACCGAGCCTTGAGCAGCAGGTCGCGCTCGAGCACACCGGGCTTCACGCGCGGGTCGCCCACCGCACCGAGCAGGATCGCATCGAGCGCGCGCATGCGCTCGAGCTCCTCTTCGGGCAACGTCTCGCCGGTGCGCAGGTAGCGTTCGGCACCGAGATCGAACTCGATCAGCTCGAAGGAAGCCTCACCGCGCACGGCATCGAGCACCTTGAGCGCCTCACCGACGACCTCCGGCCCGGTGCCGTCGCCCCTGATGACGCCGATCTCGTAGGTGCCGGTCACGGGGTCTCCTCGTTCGAGGCGCGCTGCGACCGGACGTGCACGGCTCGGTTCACCGCGGCGAGGAACGCGCGCGCGCTCGCCTCGACCACGTCGGTCGCCACACCGCGGCCCGTCACGCGCCGACCGTCGACCTCGATCTGCACGACGACGTCACCGAGGGCGTCGGTCCCGCCCGTGACGCTCGAGACATGGAAGCTCACGAGTCGACCCTCGACGCCGGCGGCCAGCTGGATCGCACCCATCGCAGCGTCGATCAGGCCGTCGCCCGTCGCGGATCGTTCGATCACCTCCTCGCCGCGGCGCAGCCGCACCGTGGCCTGCGGGTCCTGCTGCGTGCCGCCGCCGACCTGGAGCGACTCCATCACGAGCACGTCGTCGTCGGTCGCGCCGAGCTCCTCGGCGGCGATCGCCGCGAGGTCCTGGTCGGTGAGCTGCACCTTGCGGTCGGCGAGGTCCTTGAACCGCGCGAACGCCCGGTTCAGATGATCGTCGTCGAGCGAGATGCCGATCTTGTCGAGCGCGTCGACGAAGGCGTGCCGGCCGGAGTGCTTGCCGAGCACGATCCGGTTGCCCTCGAGGCCGATCTCGACCGGGTCCATGATCTCGTAGGTGGCGCGGTTGGACAGGACGCCGTGCTGATGGATGCCGCTCTCGTGCGCGAACGCGCTC
>DASVGA010000172.1:0-2537 GCA_036379795.1 Actinomycetota bacterium
GTGAACGTGATCGCGGCTCGGGTCCGCGCCTTGTCGACCACGAGGTCGCTCAGATGAGGCAGGTACCACGCGACCACCTGCACGCCTCGATCGTGGGCCGCCTCGATGAAGGCCACGGTCTCCTCCTCGAAGACGAACGGCCCGATCCGGTCGGCGTTGGACGATTGCAGGTACAACGTCGTGGCCCCGTTGGCGACCATGGTCTCGACCGCCGCGACCGGGTCGGCCCACGCCTCGCGGTCGTAGATGTCGACCCACACCCCGAGGCCTTCGAACGGTCCCGTCACCGGGTCCGGCCGAACGAGCGGCTCCGCCGCGTCAGACGGAGCATCGCGGACGAACGATGCGATCGCGAGGATGAGTCCAACGACGGCGAGCACGGCGAGCACGATCGTGCGGGGGGAAGGTCGAGCCACCATCCAACTGAGGGTAACTCGCCTGCGTCGACCGACGAGATGACCATCTTCCCGGGGGCCCATCCGGATCGACTCGTACCATGCCGCCGATGGATCTCGGGTTGAGCGGCAGGGTCGCGATCGTGACCGGCGCGTCGAAGGGCCTCGGGCTCGGCGCTGCGAAGGCGCTCGCCGACGAAGGCGCGAAGCTCGTGCTCTGCGCGCGCGACGCCGGCCGGCTCGAGGAAGCGGCCGCGGCGCTTCCGGCCGAGACCGCCGCCATCGCGGCCGACGTGACCGATCCCATGACGCCCGCCATGCTCGCCGCGACCGCGGTCGAGCGATTCGGCGCCGTCCACGTGCTCGTCGCGAATGCGGGCGGCCCTCCCCCGACACGGGCGCTCGACGTAGACGACACGGCCATGCACGCGGCGGTCGAGGCGAACATGCTGACCTCGATCCGACTGGTCCAGGCGTGCGTGCCGCACATGCGCGAGGCGGGCTGGGGGCGCATCTGCCTGCTCACGTCGTACGGGGTGAAGCAGCCGATCCCGACGCTCGCCTACTCGAACGCCGCGCGCACCGGCCTGTGGGCCTGGGCGAAGACGGCCGCCCAGGATCTCGTCGACGACGGCATCACCCTGAACCTCGCCTGCCCCGGCCTGCACGCGACCGATCGCGCCAAGGAGCTCGGGGCGACCGGCCGCATGGGCGACCCCGACGACTTCGGCAAGGTCGTCGCCTTCTTGTGCTCGGAGCCCGCAGGGTTCGTGAGCGGCTCGGCCCTGCAGGTCGACGGCGCGTCCACCCTCGGCTTGCTGTAGCGGCTACGAGCACCGAAGAGAGTCGAGATAGCCTTGGCCGCACGATCCGGATCCGCACGAGGATCGCTGATCGCGGTCCTGGCGGTCCATCAGGGGGGGTTCCGTCATGGATGTCGACATCAGGTTCAGCCCGTCGTTCGCGGTCGGTGTGATCACGATCGCACCGGGCGGAGAGGTCAAGGCGGAGGCCGGCGCCATGACCAGCATGTCGGGCGGCGTCGAGATCGGGACCAAGGCCCAGGGCGGTCTGATGGGCGGCCTCAAGCGCTCGGTGCTCGGCGGCGAGAGCTTCTTCATCAACACGTTCCGTGCGCCGCAGGGCGGAGAGCTCACGGTCTCCCCCACGCTCCCGGGCGACATCGTGCACATGCCGGTCGACGCGTCGAAGGCGCTGATGGTGCAGTCCGGCTCGTGGCTCGCCTCCGAGCCCGGCGTCGAGGTCGACACCAAGTGGGGCGGCGGCAAGACGTTCTTCTCCGGCGAAGGACTGTTCCTGCTGCGATGCACCGGCTCCGGCGACATGCTGGTCTCGAGCTACGGGGCGATCGAACGCCGCAGCCTGGGCGCTGGCGAGGTCCTGAAGATCGACACCGGCCACATCGTCGCCTTCGAAGAAGGCATGGGGTACGAGGTCAACAAGGTCGGCGGCTGGAAGTCGACCCTGCTCTCGGGTGAAGGGCTCGTCGCGACGCTCACGGGCCCCGGCGAGCTCTGGATGCAGACACGCAGTCCCGCCGACTTCATCGGCTGGCTGATCCCGCAGCTCCCGACACAGCGAAGCTAGTCTAGCCCGGACTAGCTTCCCGCCGGCTTCGTCGCGCGCAGCAACAGGTACTCGAGCACGCCGCGGCGCCACAGCAGCTCGGCCTGGCCGAGCATGAGCCGCATCGCGAGCTCGTAGGAACGCGGCAGCTCCCGCGAGCTGCGTGCCCGATCGAGACGATCGCGCACGAACCGCAAGGCCGGGCCGATCGTGCACTCTCCCGCCAGTCGGGTGCGCACTTCCGCGAACCCGGCCCCTCGAGCCAGTGCGGCGATCTCGTCCGGCGTCGCGGCCGCGTGCGCACCGAGACCCCATGCGCGCAGCTGTGTGAGCCCCGCGAGCACCTCGCCGGGCGAGCGCGGCCGGCGCATCGTGGGGATGTCGGACATCGTGAGCACACCGCCCGGCCGCAGCACCCGGAACGCCTCGGCGAAGAACCGGGCCCGCGACGGGAAGTGGAACGCTGCCTCGACGCTGATCACGCCGTCGAACGAGCCGTCGCGGAGCGGAAGCCGGGTCGCATCGGCGTTCACGGCCTGCGCCCCAGCCTCGGCG
>DASVGA010000173.1:0-6529 GCA_036379795.1 Actinomycetota bacterium
CCCGCCGCGATCGCCAAGGGTGTCGAGGAAGCCCGCAAGCGCATGTTCGAGGTACCGATGATGGGCACCACGATCCCCCACGAGGTCATGGGCGAGGCGGGCGCCGGCGTGGTCATGCTCAAGCCCGCGGCGCCGGGAACCGGCGTCATCGCCGGGGGACCGGTGCGGGCGCTCGTCGAGGCTGCGGGCATCAAGGACATCCTGTCGAAGTCGCTGGGCAGCTCGAACCAGATCAACATCGTGAAGGCGGCCGTGGCAGGGCTCCGGTCGTTGCGACGCCCACAGCAGGTCGCAGCGCTCCGCGGCCGCGACGTGCACGAGGTCGCACCCAAGCCCATGCTCGAGGCGGTCGCCGCCGCCGAGGTGCGCCTGCAGGCCGCGCGGACCGCCGCGCTCGAGGACGTCTACTCCGATCAGCCCTCGCGTGACCAGCGTCGCGGACAAGGGCCTCGAGGAGGTCGTCGATGAGCCGCCTCAAGGTGACGCAGGTGCGCAGCGTCATCGACCGCCCCCGGGATCAGAAGGACACCGTCCGGCGGCTGGGGCTGCATCGAATCAACGACTCCGTCGTCAAGGACGACCGTCCCGAGATCAGGGGCATGATCGGCAAGGTGCGCCACCTCGTGACCGTCGAAGAGGTCGAGGACGCCTGAGCGTCCGCGGTCGCAGAGTCGCAGAGTCGGAGAGGAAAACCACATGAAGCTCCATCATCTGAAGCCGGCCGAGGGTGCGAAGAAGTCGCGCAAGCGTGTCGGCCGTGGGCGGGCGGGTGTGCGGGGCAAGACCGCTGGCCGAGGCACAAAAGGCACAGGCGCGCGCAAGACCGTGCCGGCGTGGTTCGAGGGCGGCCAGATGCCGCTGCAGCGCCGGGTCCCGAAGCTCAAGGGGTTCACGAACGTGAACCGCGTCGAGTACGCCGTCGTGAACGTCGAGCTGCTCGCGAAGTACTACCCGAGCGGTGACGTGACCCCCGATGCCTTGGCCGCACACGGTCTCGTGCACAAGGGCATGCCCGTGAAGGTGCTGGCACGCGGCGACCTCGATCACGCGCTCACCGTGAAGGCACATGCCTTCTCCCAAGCGGCCAAGGCGAAGATCGAGCAGGCCGGCGGGCGCGCCGAGCTCATCGAGCCCTAGGTGCGGGGGTACGATAGACGCCCGTGCTGAAAGCTTTCCTCAACGCGTTCCGGCTTCCGGACCTTCGCAACAAGATCCTCTTCACGCTGTTCATCATCGCCGTCTATCGGTTCGGCTCCTACGTGCCGGTGCCGGTGGTCGACTTCGCCCGCATCCGCGACGCCCTCGAACAGGGCCAGGGCGGCTTCCTGCAACTGATCAACCTGTTCTCCGGCGGCGCGCTGGGGCAGATGGCGGTGTTCGGGCTCGGCATCATGCCGTACATCACGAGCTCGATCATCATGCAGCTGCTCACCGTCGTGATCCCGAAGCTGCAGTCGCTGCAGGACCAGGGAGAAGTCGGCGTCAAGAAGATCAACCAGTACACGCGCTACGTCACGGTCGTGCTGGCGATCCTGCAGTCGACGGGCATCGTCTTCCTGTTCCATTCGGGGCAGACGGGATTGCCCGATCCGTTCCCGACCGGCACGTTCACGCCGCCCAACATCGCGCTGATCGTGCTCACGCTCACCGCCGGCACCGCGATGATCATGTGGCTCGGCGAGCTCATCACCCAGCGGGGCGTGGGCAACGGCATGTCGATCCTGATCTTCACGAGCGTCATCGCGTCGTTGCCCGGCCAGGGCGACGCGATCCTGCGACAGGGCGGCAACTTCAAGTTCGCCGTGATCATGTTGATCGGCCTCGGCATCGTCGTGGCCGTCGTGTTCATGGATCAAGGCCAGCGGCGCATCCCGATCCAGTACGCCAAGCGCATCGTGGGCAGGAAGATGACGACCGGCGGCAGCACCTACCTGCCGCTCAAGGTCAATCAGGCGGGCGTGATCCCGATCATCTTCGCGACCTCGGTGATGTACATGCCGGTGTTGCTGGGCAGCATCATCCCCTGGGACGGCTTCCGAACGTTCGTCGATCGGTACCTCAACGCGAACAATCCCACCTACGTGTACATGGTCGTGCTCGCGGCGATGATCGTGTTCTTCGCGTACTTCTACACGGCGATCAGCTTCGATCCGGTCAAGCAGGCCGACAACCTGCGCAAGCAGGGAGGCTTCATCCCCGGCATCAGACCGGGTGCACCGACCGCCACCTACCTCAATGACATCCTCGTACGCATCACGCTGCCGGGCGCGCTCTTCCTGGCCGCGATCGCGCTGGTACCGACGATCGTGCTCCGCATCTGGGACTTCCAGCAGTTCCCGTTCGGCGGCACATCGGTGCTCATCGCGGTCGGGGTCGCGCTCGAGACGATGAAACAGATCGAATCGCAGCTGCTGATGCGGCACTACGAGGGTTTCCTGAAGTAGGCGCCGATGCGGCTGGTGCTGCTCGGACCTCCGGGGGCTGGCAAGGGGACGCAGGCCCAGCAGTTGATCGAACGCTTCGACATCCCGCAGATCTCGACCGGTGACATCCTGCGCGAACACGTGCAGCGTGGTTCGGGGCTCGGCATCATGGCGCGCGCGTACATGGACCGGGGTGAGTACGTGCCCGACGAGCTCGTGGTGCGCATGGTCATGGACCGGCTCGCCATGCCCGACGCCGAGGCAGGATTCATCCTCGACGGCTTCCCGCGCACCGTGCCGCAGGCCGAGGCGTTGGAGACCGCCCTCGAGCAGGTCGACCGGCCACTCACGGCCGTGTTGAAGTTCGCGATCAGCGACGACATGGCGGTACGACGCCTGCTGAACCGGTGGACGTGCCCCGCGTGCAAGCGCACCTACAACATGGAGTTCAAGCCTCCCGTCAACGATCGCGTGTGTGACGCCGACGGCACGGCCCTCGAGCGCCGCTCCGACGACGACGAGCTCACGGTGCGCCGGCGACTGGCGCTCTACCGCGAACAGACCGCGCCGCTCGAGGCCTTCTACCGCGAACGGAAGATCCTGCTCGAGATCGACGCAGAGGCACGCGAAGAGCAGGTCGCCGATCGCACGAACGATGCGCTGGGGACCGTGGCATGATCATCCGGAAATCTCCGCAGGAGCTCGAGCGCATGCGCCGCGCCGGGCGCATCGTGGCGGACACGATCACGGCGGTGCTCGAGGCGGTGCGACCGGGAGTCACCACGGCCGACCTCGATCGGGTCGCCGAGTCCTCGATCCGCGACCGGCACGCGGTGCCGTCCTTCAAGGGCTACCGGGGCACGTACCCGGCGACGATCTGCGCCTCGATCGACGAGGAGATCGTGCACGGTATCCCGTCAGGCGACCGCACGCTCCGCGAGGGGCAACTCCTCTCACTCGACTTCGGCGCGATCTGGGAGGGGTTCCACGCCGACTCGGCGGTGAGCGTGTTCGTCGGCGGCGTCTCCCCGAGCGAGGAAGCCGCGAGGCTCATGAAGACCACCGAGGAGGCGCTCTACGCCGGTATCGCTGCGGTTCAGCCGGGGGGCCGCCTCTCCGACATCGGTCACGCGATCGAGTCCGTCGCGGAGCCTGCCGGCCTCGGCATCGTGCGCGAATACGGCGGCCACGGCATCGGCCGCTCGCTCCACGAGGATCCCTTCATCCAGAACTTCGGGCGCCCGGGCCGCGGGCCCGACCTGCGACCCGGGCTCGTGATCGCGATCGAGCCGATGTTGATGCTCGGCGACGAGCGCACGCGCGTGCTGGCAGACGGCTGGACGGTGGTGACCGCCGACGGGTCGCTGGCCGCGCACTTCGAGCACACCGTCGCCGTCACCGAGCACGGTGCCGAGGTGCTGACCGCCCGCGACTGACGCTCCGCGTGGACGTTCTCGCTGGTCGCTGCCTATACTGTGCGTTCGCCCCTCCCGGAGGGTGTCGTTGCACGCCCCGGGTGCCGGGGGCGAGCACCCGTTCGAGAGGGAATCGCTGGAGCGTGCCGAAGAAGGATGCGATCGAGGTCGAGGGAACGGTGATCGAGCCGTTGCCCAACGCCATGTTCCGCGTCGAGCTCGAGAACGGACACAAGGTGTTGGCACACATCTCGGGGAAGATGCGCATGCACTACATCCGCATCCTTCCCGGGGACAGGGTGCTGGTGGAGCTGTCGCCGTACGACCTCACGCGAGGTCGTGTGGTGTACCGCTACAAGTAGGGCCTGGGGGATCCGGCAGATGAAGGTTCGACCGAGCGTCAGGAGGATCTGTGACCGGTGCCGTGTGATCCGGCGTCGAGGCACCATCCTGGTGATCTGCACGAACCCACGGCACAAGCAGCGTCAGGGCTAGCCCGAGCACGAGGAGCAGGAAGCGTATGGCTCGTATCGCAGGCGTCGACCTCCCGCGCGACAAGCGCCTCGACATCGCGTTGACCTACATCTACGGCGTCGGCGACCCGGGAGCGCGAGCGATCGTGAAGGGAAGCGGGGTCGACGGGGCTACCAAGGTCCGTGACCTCTCCGAGGACGAGGTGCTCAAGATCCGCGCCTACATCGATGCCAACCACAAGGTCGAAGGTGACCTCCGTCGTGAGGTCGCGCAGGACATCAAGCGCAAGATCGAGATCGGCTGCTATCAGGGCATCCGTCACCGTCGGGCGCTGCCGGTGCGGGGCCAGCGCACGCACACCAACGCCCGCACCCGCAAGGGACCGAAGAAGGCGATCGCCGGCAAGAAGAAGGCGACCAAGAAGTAGCGACGACGAACGAGCAGGGAGCCCGCACGCATGGCGAAGCCCAAGGTGAAGAAGGCGAAGCGCCGCGAGAAGAAGCACGTGGTGCACGGCCAAGCCCACATCACATCCACGTTCAACAACACGATCGTCACGATCACCGACCTGCAGGGCAACACGGTCTCGTGGGCGAGCGCCGGCAACGTCGGCTTCAAGGGTTCGCGCAAGTCGACCCCGTTCGCCGCCCAGCTGGCCGCCGAGAAGGCTGCGCGCTCAGCTCAGGAGCACGGTCTGCAGAAGGTCGATGTCTACGTGAAGGGCCCGGGCTCCGGTCGCGAGACCGCGATCCGCTCGCTGGCCGCAGCGGGGCTTGAGGTCACGGGCATCCAGGATGTCACGCCGGTGCCGCACAACGGATGTCGGCCGCGCAAGCGCCGACGGGTCTGACGTACGGCATCACCCACGGCGAGCGCCTCGCCGTGGCACACGACGCGGGGTAGGAATGGCTGATCCCCCGCCGAAGGAGGGAACCACCGCATGTTCATCGTCGCGAGGCCTCAGATCTCCGAGGACGTCGTCTCGCCGGTCCGCTCCCGGTTCGCGATCGAGCCGCTCGAGCCGGGCTTCGGCTACACCGTCGGCAACTCGCTCCGTCGCACGTTGCTCTCGTCGATCCCCGGTGCCGCCATCTCGTCGGTGCGGATCGATGGGGTACTCCACGAATTCTCGACGATCCCCAAGGTCACCGAGGACGTCACCGACATCATCCTGAACCTCAAGGAGTTGGTGGCACGTTCCGAGCTCGAGGAGCCGACGACCGTCTACCTCAAGGCCAAGGGTCCCGGCGAGGTCACGGCCGGCGACATCGCGCCGCCCGCCGGGGTCGAGATCCTGAACCCCGAGCTGCACATCGCGACGCTCGGCAAAGGCGCCAGCATCGAGATGGAGATGACCGTGGAGCGCGGGGTCGGCTATCGCATGGCCGACAAGAACAAGAAGCCCCGCGATCCGATCGGCGTGATCCCCGTCGACTCGATCTTCTCGCCGGTTCGCAAGGTGAGCTACGCGGTCGAGAACACGCGCGTCGAGCAGATGACCGACCGCGACCGTCTCATCCTCGATGTCGAGACCGACGGTTCGATCACACCGCGTGAGGCGGTGGCGTCGGCGGGCGGCACGCTGCTGGAGCTCGTCACCCTCTTCAGCGAGCTGGCCGAGGCCGCGAGCGTCACCGTCGGCCCGGCCGAGGACGACGAGGTGCCCGGCGACTACGGCATCACGATCGAGGAGCTGAACCTCTCCGTCCGGTCGTACAACTGCCTGAAGCGCGAGGGCATCAACGCGGTCGGCGACCTGGTGCTCAAGAGCGAGTCCGAGCTCATGGACATCCGCAACTTCGGCCAGAAGTCGATCGACGAGGTGAAGGCCAAGCTCGAGGAGCTCGGCCTTGGACTCCGGGAGGAGTGAACCGTGCCGAAGCCGAAGAAGGGCCCGCGACTCGGGTCGAACCCGGGCCATCAGCGGCTGCTGCTGTCGACGTTGGCGGCGCAGCTGTTCACCCATGAGGCGATCGACACAACCGAGGCCAAGGCCAAGGCGCTTCGTCCGTACGCCGAGAAGCTCATCACGAAGGCGAAGCGGGGCGACCTCGCCGCGCGACGCGACGTGCTCAAGCTCATCACCGACCGCGACGTGGTCGCTCGGCTCTTCCACGAGATCGGTCCGCGCTTCGAAGGCCGCGACGGTGGGTACACGCGCATCCTGAAGCTCGGCCCGCGCAAGGGTGACGCCGCTCCCATGGCGCGCATCGAGCT
>DASVGA010000174.1:0-2426 GCA_036379795.1 Actinomycetota bacterium
GGAACGCTGGCCGAACGCGGGCATCCCCGGGGCCTTGAGCGCAGAGCTGGCGCTGCCCGAACACTTCGAGGAGGCCGCCGAGCTCGTGCGGCTCGACGATCTGGAAGGGTCGATCATCACCGGCGCCGAGCTCGACCCATACGTCGAGATGGTGCGGCGCTACGAGGACGCCGGCTACGACGGGGTCTGGTTCCACCAGGTCGGCATCGACCAGGACGGCTTCGCCGCGTTCGCGCAGAAGGAGCTGCTGCCCGCGCTCAGGTCTTCCTGATCACGAAGACGGCGACGTCGTCTTCGATCGTCGCTGCATCGATCAGTTCGCGCTCGATGAGGGTGACGATGCCGTCGGCCGTGAACCCACCGCACCGCGCCAGCAGATCGGCGAGATCGCGCTGGCCGTCATGCAGGCCCGACTCGCGGCGTTCGACCAGTCCGTCGGTGTAGGCGATGAGGGCGTCGCCCGGAGCGAGATCGAGCGTCACGTCGCGCAGTTCCGGGTCGTGGAAGCTTCCGAGCAGCGTTCCAGGCTCGCCCACCTGCGCGACCGATCCGTCGGCTCGCACCACCATCGGCAGCGGGTGGCCGGCGGAGCACAGCGTGACCCGCAGATGGTCGCGGTCGGTCTTGAGTCGCACGTCGCACGCGGTGCAGAACTGCTCCTCGTTGACCCGCTCCTCGCGCAGCAGCACGTCGTTGAGCGCGGTGAGGACTGCGCTCGGCTTCGACTCGTACCGCGCGATCGCGCGCACGGTGTGTGCGGCCAGACCCATGATGGCGGCCGCCCTGGGGCCCTTGCCCGAGACGTCGCCCACCACCACGCCCCAGGTGCCCTCTCCGTGGGGGAAGATGTCGTAGAAGTCGCCGCCGATCTCGTGCTCCGCGGAGTAGGGCCGATACAGCGCAGCGAGCTCGACCCCGTCGATCACGGGGAGTCTCGAGGGCAGCAGGCTGCGTTGCAGCTCGCGCGCCATCGAGGCTTGGCTGTCGTAGAGGGCGGCTCGCTCGAGCGCAGCGGCGATGCGGCTCGCAGCGAGCTCCGCGAGGTGCACGTCGTCGGGTGTGAAGTGTCGTGGTTCCCGCGTCGCGACGTGCACGACACCCCTGACCCTGCCGCGGTACACGAGCGGCACGCCCATCAGCGATCTCATCTGGTGTGCGAGCCACTTCCGTTCCACCTCGTGCATCGACAGGTCGTCCGCCACGATCGGTGCGACCGTGCTTGCGATCCTGCCGGCGATCCCACGCCCGATCGGGACCGGAACATCGGCGCCGTCGGTCTCGGCGCCGACCGTCGAATGCTCGATCAGCTGCGTGCCCGTCCGATCGACCAACAGCAGCGTGGCAGAGTCGGCGCCCAACGCGTCGCGCACCTTCGGCAGGAGCAGCTCGACGAGATCGTCGACGCCGAGGCCGCCGAGGGCGGCGTCGGTGATCGTCTGGACCTGGCGCAGGCGTTCGCTCGCCCGCGCCAGATCCGCCTGCATCGCGAGCCGCTCGGTGACATCGTGGAACGTCGCGACCGCACCTTCGGGGCCGGCTTCCGATCGACCGATGGGCGCTGCGTCGACCTGGACCGTGACCGTCGACCCGTCGGCTCGCTCGACCACCATGGTCTCGTCCAGCACGACCTCGCCCTGCAACGCGCGAAGGAGTGGCCCCTCCTCGGGAGGGTACGGCGTTCCGTCGGGGTGGAACGCGCGTAGGGCGGCGAGCTCGGGCATGTCGCGGTACTCCTCGAGGCGGTGCCCCCCGGGGATCGAAACGTTGAAGATCTGGCCCGCTCTCTCGTTCGTCATGACGGTGCCGTCGGCAGCCGCGACGACGACACCTCCAGGCATCTGCTGGAACACCTGCTGCAGCGTGTTGCGCTCGAGCTCCAGCTCTCGAGCCAGATCCTCTATCCGAGAGCTGGCGAGCCCGCCTCGGTCACTCGCCGCGTCCTTCTGCGCCAGCGCGTACGCGACCGCCGCCGAGACCGACACGAAGAAGGCGAGGGCGAGCAGACTCACCAGCGGTTCCTCGTCCGCTGCCTGCGGCAGCAAGCCGTTGGATGCCACGAGGATCGCTGAGGCGACCGTCGCCACCGCGCTGGCGCTGAGTCGGCCTACCAGCGTCGCCGTGACCGTCGCAGCCAGGAACGTCAACCCGGGGAAGCTCTTGAAGCCGGCGATCTCGCTCGCCAGCCAACTCGCCGCGAGCGGGAGGATGAGGGCGAGCCCGAGTCCGACGAACTGGTCTCGGGTCTTCGGCGGGCGCCACAGATGTGCCCCGAGGCCGGGTCGCTCCCGATCTTCTGATGCTCCGCCCATCGCCCCGCCCGTTTCGTCGAGTGGTGCGCCTCTGTGTCGCAGGGCACCATACGCGCTCCAGGGGTCGCATCCGTGCGCTGGCGTACCGATCCTTCACCGGATGCGGGGGTCCGGGTC
>DASVGA010000175.1:0-2051 GCA_036379795.1 Actinomycetota bacterium
CGGCGTCGTCCGAGTTGCGCTCGAGGCGCTGTTCGAGGCGGGTGTAGAGCGACATTGCTGTGGTCTCCTCGGTGGTGGGGATGGGGTGGGATCAGGCCGCGTCGGGTGCGGCGGGCATGGGGGAGAGGTGCTCGTGCACGGCCACGAGTCCGCGGTTGGGGTCGGTGCGGAACACGATGGTCTCGCGCTCCCGGTACGAGTCCGGGCCGTCGGGCGTCTCGACGGCCGTCTCGACCGAGTGGGTGAACACTGCGCCGCCGGGGAACGGCTGCACGCGCCGGTCGGACGACGCGCAGGACACCACGCGCCATCCGCTCGCCACCCACTCGTCCCAGAGGCGCTCGTACGCCCCGCGATCGTCGAGCCGCGACGGCTCGGAGTGGAAGACGAACGTGGCATCGGGCGCGAAGGTCGCGAAGTAGCGCGGTCCGTCGGTCGCGGCGAAGGCGTCGACGATGGCGGATGCCGCGGCCTCGACCGCCCGCGAGGTCGGAGTGTTCATGGGGATCTCCTTCACGATGCGCGGGGCGCCATGGCGCTGAGCAGTTCGTAGACGACGTGGCTCGCCGCGACGGCGGTGACCTGAGCGTGGTCGTACGCGGGGGCGACCTCCACGACGTCGGCGCCGACGATGCGCAGGTCGGTCAGAGCGCGCAGCATCCGGAGCAGCTCGCGGCTGGTGAGCCCGCCCGCCTCGGGCGTGCCGGTGCCGGGGGCGTGAGCGGGGTCGAGCACGTCGATGTCGATGGAGATGTACAGGGGTGCGTCGCCGACCCGCGAGCGGATCCGGTCCACAGCGGCCGCGACGCCGTGCTCCTCGACGAACTCGCTCGTGACGATCGCGAAGCCGAGTCGCTCGTCGTCGACGAGGTCGCTCTTGTCGTAGAGGGGACCGCGGATGCCGACGTGCATGCTCGCCGTGAGGTCGATGAGCCCCTCCTCGGATGCCCGACGGAACGGGGTGCCGTGCGTCGTCGGCGCGCCGAAGTACGTGTCCCACGTGTCGAGGTGCGCGTCGAAGTGCAGCACGGCGACGGGTCCGTGCTCGGCGTGCACCGCGCGCAGCAAGGGGAGCGCGACGGTGTGGTCGCCGCCGATCACGACCAGCCGGTGCGCACGGCCGCGCAGGGCGAGGGCGCCCGCCTCGATCTCCGCGACGGCGGTCGCGATGTCGAAGGGATTCGCCACCAGGTCGCCGGCGTCGGCGATCTGCTGCGCACCGAACGGGAACACGTCCTGCGCAGGGTTGTACGGGCGGAGCAGCCGGGAGGCCTCGCGAACATGAGCGGGGCCGAAGCGCGCTCCCGGCCGATAGCTCACACCGCTGTCGAAGGGGATGCCGACGACCGCGACATCCGCCCGTTCGACGTCTTCGAGACGAGGCAGGCGCGCGAAGGTCGCGATGCCGGCGAACCGCGGCACGACGCTCGCGTCGACCGGTCCGCGCGGCGCGGTGAGCGGCCCGTCGTCGGGGCTCGGGGTGGGCGCCTGCGCCTCAGGGGGTTGCATATTAGACAACTTTCGGTACTCTGTAGGCAACTCTTGCGAGGACGATACGCCCACCCCGCGGGCACGTCAAGTGCTCGCTCCGTGAGGCGTGGAGGATTGATGCGGGCGATACATCCGACCGCCGACGGGGGCGCCACCCCGATCGGTGCGAAGCTGAGGGCTGCCCGAACGGCGCAGGGCATGTCGCTCGCTCAGGTCGCCGAGACGACGGGGCTCTCGAAGGGTTTCCTCAGCCGTCTCGAGCGGGATGAGACCTCTCCGAGCGTCGCGACCCTCGTGCAGCTGTGCCAGGTCCTGTCGCTGCCGGTGGGGGCCCTCTTCGCCGAACCCGAGGTGCAGCACGTGGCGTATTCGGCCGCACCGCGCATCAACCTCGGCGGATTCGGAGCGGACGAGCGCCTCATGTCGCCGCGCAGCGAGCAGCGCGTGCAGCTTCTGCGCTCCGAGCTCGAGCCCGGCGCGCACGGCGGAAGCGACCTCTACACGATCAACTGCGATGTGGAGGTGCTGCACGTCATCGCAGGATCGCTCAGCGTCCGGTT
>DASVGA010000176.1:0-3342 GCA_036379795.1 Actinomycetota bacterium
TCGTGTTGGCCGTCTGCGGGTTCTTCCGGAGGCGCTGCGCGACCTCGAACCCGTCGAGGCGCGGCATCATCACGTCGAGCAGCACGAGGTCGGGCCGCAGCATCCCGGCGCGCTCCAGGGCGGCCTCTCCGTCGGAGGCGACGGCCACGTCGTAGCCCGCCGAGCGGAGGTTGACCTCGACGAACCTCGCGATGTCGGGATCGTCGTCGACGATGAGGATCGACTCGGCCATCTAGGCCTCCTCGCCCGTCGCGATCGCCTTCAGCTGGCGGGCGTTCTCCGACGGGTCGTCGGCCCCGAACACTCCGCTCGCACTGATCAGCACCGTGGCTCCCGCCTCGACCGCTCGCCGGGCGTTGTCGACCTTGACGCCGCCGTCGATCTCGACGTCGACCGGCAGGCCGTGTCGGTCGACCTCGGCGCGGACGGCTTCGATGCGAGGATAGACACGGGGGTCGAGGGTCTGGCCGCTCCATCCGGGCTCGATGCTCATGAGCATCACGTCGTCGACCCGATCCAGGTACGGGAAGACCTCGCCGACCTCGGTCTGCATGTTGAGGGTCACGCCGACGCCGAGCCCGGCGCCGCGGGCCTTGTCGATCGTCGTCAAGGGGTCCGAGACCGCCTCGTGATGGAACGAGACGACGTCGAGCCCCGCGTCGGCCAGCTCGTCGAAGAATGCATCCGGCGCGTCGACCATGAGATGTCCGTGCATGGTGAGGTCGGTGTATGGCCGCAATGAGGCGACCACCACCGTGCCCAGAGCGATGGGTGGTACGAAATGCCCGTCCATGATGTCGATGTGGATGATGTCGGCATGGTCCTGCACGAGCTTGACCTGATCGGCCAGGTACGCGAGATCTGCTGACAGGATCGACGCGGCGAGCTTGCCCACCGGCCCATCGTACCGGCCGCCTCAGCCGGTTCCCGTGAATGCCGCGACGAACATGCCGTCGCTCCCGTGGCGATGTGGCCACAGGCGGATGCGTTCCGCCCGACCATCGGGACCGTCGATGCTCTCCGGCTCGAGGCCGGGGGCGTGACGCACGATCGCGTCGGCCACCGCGTCGGTCTCGGCACGCGGGAAGGTGCAGACCGAGTAGACGAGCCGTCCGCCCCGGGCGAGCAGCGGTGCGATCGCCGCCACGATCGCGACCTGGGAGCGAGCGAGCCTGCTCAACTCTCCCTTCCCGTTGCGCCACAACAGCTCCGGACGCCTCCTTGCCGAGCCGAGCCCCGAGCAAGGAGCGTCGACGAGGATGCGGTCGAACGAGGCGTCCAACGCAGGGGCGGTGGCATCCTGGGCGAGCACGAGCGCAGGCACACCGAGCCTGCCGGCCGTGCGCGCGATCAGACCGGCCCGCCCTGGGTGGAGGTCGGCCGCCACCACCGTTCCTTCGGACCCCACGAGGGAGGCCGCGTAGACGGCCTTTCCTCCCGGCGCGGCGCAGGCGTCGAGCACGCGATCGCCAGGTCGGGGGTCGAGCGCGCGCACCACGAAGGCCGAGGCCTCATCCTGTACCGCGAACCAGCCCAAGTCGAACCCCGGCAGCCGGGCCGGGTCTCCGCCCTCGAGCAAGAAGCACGAAGGGTCGAGCGAGGCGCGTCGCGGCACGTGACCGGTATCGCGGAGGGCGTCTTCGAAGCGCTCGGGCGTGATCGCCGACGTGTTCGTCCGCAGGCACAGGCTCGCCCGCGTCGCCAACGCCTCGGCCGCGGAGGCGACCTCGTCGCGAGGGAGCAGACGTTCGAGCTCTTGCACCGCCCAGACGGATAGACCCGAGCGCACCGCGAGGCTGGCGGTGTCGGCCTGTTCGGGCCAGGGCGGTGGTTCCGAGGCGAGCCGTCGCAGCACGGCGTTGACGAACCCGCGCTCGCGGTCGCGCGCGAGCCCGACCGTCTCGCCCACCGCCGCGTGCGGAGCGATGTCGGTGAACAGCACCTGGTATGCCCCCAGCCGGAGCACGGTTCGAGCGCTCGGTGACATGCGGGTCACGGGGCGGCTCGCCACGCGATCGAGCGCCCAGTCGATCGCCGGAAGATGCCTGATCGTGCCGAAGGCGAGATCGGTCGCGAACGCGCGGTCGCGCTCGTCCAGGCGTGAACGGCCGAGCGCGCCGGGCACCACGATGGTCGAGTAGCCGCCCTCGTCCGTCACCCGCCGGATCGCCTCGAGCGCGACGGTGCGCGCGGTCTGCTTCATGCGAGGCGTTCCTCGCGCTCGAGGCGCGCCCCGCGAGCCCAGTCGGCGCCGGACATCCGGGCCCGCCCGGCCTGGGCGACCTCGAGCAGGGCCACCGAGCCGTCACCCGCGCGCACGATCGGCGTGCCGTCTCCCGCGATCGCGAGCGCACCCGGCGAGCTGGGTGCGCCGGACCCCTCGCCGGGTTCGGCGGAGCGTGCCTGCGCCCGAAGGATCTTGAGCGGGGCTCCACGGAACGCCGTGGTCGCCCCCGGTGAGGGAGCGAAGGCGCGCACCCGCCGTCCGATGCGTTCGCAGGACTCGCGCCAGTCGATCGAGCGATCCTCGGCCGAGAGCTTGGCCGCGTAGGTGACGCCCACGTCGTCCTGCGCGATCGGCGCTGCGGTTCCCGCCTCGATCGCGCGGAGGCACGCGGTCACCAGGGGCGCGCCCAGCTCCGCGAGTCGCGCTCCGAGGCTTCCTGCATCGTCGTCTGCCCGGATCGGCTCGGCACGTGCCGCGAGCACGGGCCCGGTGTCGAGGCCCATGTCGAGGAGCATCACGCTCACTCCGGTGGCCTCATCGCCCTCGAGGATCGCGTGCTGCACCGGCGCCGCGCCGCGCCACCGAGGGAGCAGCGAGAAGTGCAGGTTCAGGCTGCCGAGCCTCGGGATCGCGAGGAGCTCGCCCGGCAGGATGTGGCCGTAGGCCACGACCACGAGTGCGTCCGGGCGCAGGCTCTCGATCGTCTCGCGGCCCGCACCGTCGCGGACGTCGTCGACCTCGACCACCTCGAGACCGAGGCGTGACGCGGCCTCGGCCACCGCGGTGGGCCTGTGTCGCGATCCGCGACCGGCGGGGCGAGCCGGGTTCGTGATGACCGCAGCCACCTCCACGTCGGGCGCCGCCGCGAGGTGCTCGAGGGTCGGCACCGACCACAGGTCGTTGCCGAGGAAGACCGCGCGCAGCGCGATCACTCCCCCTCGTCCGGTCGTCGCGTGCGCGCCTTGGGCGGTTCCTCGAGCCCGAGCTCGATGCGCCGGAGCTGGGCCATGACCGAGCGGCGGCCTTCGTCGTCCAGCCGGTCGATGTAGAGCGTGCCGTCCAGGTGATCGGTCTCGTGTTGCAGGATGCGCGCGAGCAGTCCCTCGCCGGTGATC
>DASVGA010000177.1:0-12287 GCA_036379795.1 Actinomycetota bacterium
TCAGCCGCCAGGTGACGCCCGCCGACAGGAAGGAGATCGCCATCGGCATGAAGACCGCCACCTTGAACGCGGTGCTCCAGGCGATCCGCTCGGTGAGCACGGCGAAGACGAGGCCGAGGGCCGTCACGATGCTCGGTGCGAAGACGACCCAGATCAGGTTGTTCTTGATCGCCGTGAGGGTCGCCGGCGACGTGACCATCTCCCGGTAGTTCGCGACGCCCACGAATCGAGACCCGCTCGCGTCGAAGAGGCTGCGCCCGACCGAGAAGAAGATCGGGTAGACCACGATGGCGCCCAGCAGCACCAACGCCGGAGCGAGGAACAGTGCCGCCGCCCACGACCGTCGCCGCCGGGCGCCGTCGCTCACGGTCACCCCCCGTACGCCTTCTTCGCAGCCGCCTCCAGCGCTGCCGCGGTGCCGTCGATATCGCTCGGGTCACGGAGGAAGTCGATCAAGATGCCCCAGATGCCTTGTCCGGTCGTTGCCCCGAACTCCGTGGGCTGAAGGTCGGATAGGTCGTACCGGACGCTCTCTCCGGCTTCGACCAGCGCCTCGGCCGCGCGCCGGCTCACGTCATCCGGATACATCGACACGTCGACGCCGGTGTTCGGGGAGATGAAACCTCCCTCGGCGACCCAGATCTCCGCGGCTTCCGGCGTGGCCAGGTACTCGATCAGGGCTCTGCCGCCCTCGGTGTCGTCCAGGAGCACGGCGAAGTCGCCACCACCGAGCACCGCGGGCTCCGAGCCGTCGATCGAGGGGAAGTCGAAGAAGTCGGCGTCGGTGCCGACCTCGGCGTTCGTCTCACCGCTGATGATGCCGCCGACGAAGTCACCCTCGAAGATGATCGCTCCCTTCGGCGGGTCGGCGAAGACCTGCGTGACCGAACCGTTGAAGTCGGTCTGCTCCGCGCCGGCCGCGCCACCGGCGAGCAGTGACTCGTCGCCGACGATCTCCGCCATCACGGCGAGCGCGTCCTTCACCGACTGGTCGGTCCAGGGGATCTCGTGGGCCGCGAGCTTGTCGTAGTTCTCCGGACCTGCGGTGCGGAGGTAGATGTTCTCGAACAGGTCCGAGAGAGGCCAACCAACATCGGCGCCGATCGAGTAGGGCTCGACGCCGTAGTCCGAGATGGTCTGGGCCACCTGCTGCATCTCCTCGAGCGTCGTCGGCGGCTCGACGCCGGCACCCTCGAAGACCGCGACGTTGTACCAGACCGTCGACTTCTGGGCCGCTCGGAACCAGACCCCGTAGAGCGTGCCGTCGACGGACCCCGCCTCGCGGGCCCCCGCGCCGTAGTTGGCGTCGACCTCGTCGCCCACGATGTCCTCGAGCTCGATCAGGTCGCCTTGCTCTGCGAAGCTCTGCACGACGCCGGGCTGGGGGAAGATCGCGACGTCGGGCGGATCGCCGCCCTCGATCCGCGGGCCGACGTAGGCGGCGACGTCATCACCCGCCGAACGGAAGCGCACCGTGGCCCCCGTCTGCTCCGCGAAGCCGTCGAGCACCATCTGGAACCGTTCCTGCTCCGCACCGGTCCATGTCGCAGCGACCTCGACCGTCTGACCGCTCAGGTCGACGGAGCCGGCGGCGTCGTTCGTCTGGGTTCCGCCGCCGTCGGCATCGAGGTCTTCGCCGCCGCCGCATGCCGCAGCGGCGAGGGTGAGCACGGCCAGCGCTGCAAGGGGCCGGGCGAACCATCGCTTCGTGATCATCGTCATCCTCCTTCCATCGAGGGCGCCCTCACGGAGCCCTCGATGCTCGAACCTGTCTCGGGATCGAAGAAGTGCAGGCGGCTCGTGTCGACGACGAGCTCGATGTCGGATCGGGTACGGGCCTCGGTTCGGGGGCTGAGCCGCGCGACGAAGGTCGAGCGGCCTTGGGCCCGCTCGTGGTCGAGCTCGGCGGCGCCGGCGTCACGGGCGAGCTCCCGGGTGTCGTCGGTGATGACCGGCGGCACGTCGACCGTGAAGTGCACGAGCACGTCGGATCCGAGCGCCTCACGAAGGTCGACCTGCGTGCGGATCCTCCGGTCGTGCGGAGCCTCGCCGTGCACCGCCGCATCCTCGATGTCCTCCGGCCTGATGCCCAGCACGAGTTCCTTGTCCTCGTACGAGGCGAGGGCCGGCCGCGCCTCGATCACGGTGGGGTCGAGGGCGAGCGTGATGCCCCCGAACCGCACGGCCCAGCCGTCGCCGTCGCGGAACAGATGGGCCTCGACCATGTTCATCGCGGGCGATCCGATGAAGCCGGCCACGAACAGGTTGGTCGGGTGGTCGTAGAGGACCTGCGGCTCGTCGACCTGCTGCAGCCGACCCTTCTTGATGACCGCGACCCGGTCGCCCATCGTCATGGCTTCGGTCTGGTCGTGGGTGACGTAGATGGTGGTGACGCCGAGGTCGTCCTGCAGGCGGGCGATCTCGGCGCGCGTCTGCACCCGGAGCTTGGCGTCGAGGTTCGAGAGCGGCTCGTCCATCAGGAACACGCGCGGCTCCCGTACGATCGCTCGCCCCATCGCGACCCGCTGCCGCTGACCCCCGGAGAGGTTCCTCGGCTTGCGGTCGAGCAGCTCCTCGAGGCCGAGGATGCCGGCTGCATGCCGTACACGACGGTCGATCTCGGCCTTCTCGACCTTGCGGAGGCGCAGTCCGAAGGCCATGTTGTCGTAGACCTTGAGGTGGGGGTAGAGGGCGTAGTTCTGGAAGACCATCGCGACGTCACGATCCTTCGACGCCACGTCGTTCACGACCCGGTCACCGATGGAGATCGTGCCTCGCGAGATCTCTTCGAGACCTGCCACCATCCTCAGCGCGGTGGTCTTCCCGCAGCCGGACGGCCCCACGAACACCATGAACTCGCCGTCTTCGATGGCCAGGTCGAACTCAGAGACGGCCTGGGTGCCGTCGGGGTAGATCTTCGTGACATCGTCGAGCGCGACCTGAGCCAACGGCGCGCACCCCCTCCCCCCAGGAACCTCCTGGTCCAACAGGACCTGCCTTCCCGGACGGGCCGCAGCCCAAACCGCAGGGGTTCAGGGAGTCGGGACCAGCGTCAGGAAGCCGACGCTGCGTCAGGGATCAGCATCGTCGGGCTGTCGCTCGCCGGCTCGCTCATGGCGATCTCGGTCGTCACGTGGCCACATGCATAGAGGGTCCATCTCACGATGCCGGCGTCGCCCGGGTGCAGGCCCGAGAGCCGTGCACCGACCCGGCCACACTCTGGGCAGAAAGGCATGTCGGCGTCCATGGATCGACTGTGTCGCCGAGCGGACCGGGGGGGACCATGCGCCGAAGGTCCAGAGTCGCACCCTCCGATACCTGCTGTGAGGTACGACCTGTGTCTGCCCCGAAGGTCCGTTGACACGATCCTCGAGCGGCGATCCCAGGTTGAGCGGGGGCGCGACCGGGTAGCGTGCTTGCCATGTCATCCCGACGCACGTCGCAGGCGCACGTGACTCCTCGCGACGTGCTGGTGGTGATCGGTGTGGTGCTCGCCGTCGCACTCGCGCTCTTCCTGCTCTACGAACTCAGACGCGTGCTGGTGTGGTTGTTCCTCGCGGTCTTCTTCGCCGCGGTGCTGACCCCTCTGGTGGACCGCGTGGAACGGTCGGTGAAGCGCCGGGGGCTCGCGGTCGCGATCGTGATGATCGCGATCACCGTGCTCCTCGGAGGCATCGCGTTCGCCTTCGCGCGGCCCGTGATCGATCAGTCCGTCCAGTTCGCGAAGGACCTCCCCGACACGATCGACCGCATCAGCGACGCGCCGGTGGTCGCCGACCTGCGCGAGCGGTTCCAGATCGACAGCCGGGTGGGGTCGGTGGGCCAGGACCTGCCGAACCAGCTCGTGGGGCTCTCAGGTCCGCTCCTGTCCGCATTCGCCAGCATCGGCCATGCCATCGTCGGATTCATCTCGATCGTCGTCTTCACCATCTTCATGCTGCTGTACGGGCCGAGGCTCGTGCGCACGAGTGACGACGTGCTGCCGGACCAGGTGCGAGGGCCCGCCACGCGGATCGCCGAGCGTTCGATGAAGGCCGTCTCAGGGTGGGTGATGGGCAATGTGCTCACGAGCGTCGTCGCGGCGGTCGCCTCGGTGGTGACCTTCGCGGCCCTCGGCTTGCCGTACGCCTTCCTGCTGGCCCTGTGGGTCGGTGTCGCCGACCTCGTGCCGCTGATCGGCGCCACGATCGGCGCGCTTCCGGCGATCGTCGTGGCCTTCCTGCACTCGGTCACGGCAGGCATCGTGATCACCGTGTTCTTCATCGTCTATCAGCAGTTCGAGAACCACGTGCTCCAACCACTGGTCTACGGCCGGACGATCCGGCTCAACCCGTTCGTGGTGCTGCTGGCCGTCGTGGTCGGCGTGGAGCTCGCCGGGTTCATCGGCGCCGTGGTCGCCCTGCCGGTCGCCGGCGTGGCCCAGGTCGCCGTGGAAGAGCTCTGGGGAACACATCTCAGCCCAACCGAGAAGGCCGTCGAGCCACGGGACGAGCCGTCCGGCGACGCGTAGACCGCCCAGGAGGCCACATGTCCGATCGAACAGACCCATCCTCGGAAGCTCCGATGCCTCGCACCGAGCAGGAGTGGAGGCAACGGCTCACCCCCCAGCAGTTCGATGTGCTCCGCAACAAGGGCACCGAGCGAGCGTTCACCGGCGCGTACGCGTCGACGAAGGAACCAGGCGTGTACCGCTGCGCCGGCTGTCATGCACCCCTGTTCAGCTCAGAGACGAAGTTCGAGTCCGGAACCGGCTGGCCGAGCTTCTGGCAGCCGATCGAGTCCGGCGCGGTCGAGCTGCACGACGACGAGAGCCTCGGCATGCGCCGGACCGAGGTCACGTGCGCCAGGTGCGGGGGCCATCTCGGCCACGTGTTCCCCGACGGGCCGCGACCGACCGGCGACCGGTACTGCATGAACTCGGTGGCGCTCGACCTCGATACGCAAGGAGCCCAGGACCGCACCGAGCGCGATATCCAAGAGGCCTTCGAGTAGCCCACCGAACGTCGGCGGGGCTCGGTATCGTGGAGCCATGCCCACGCTGAGCGCGCGCGAGCGGGCGAGCCTGCCCGACCGGGTCTTCGCCTACATCGACTCACACGGTAACCGCCGGCTCCCGATGCACGATGAGCCGCACGTTCGCAACGCGCTCGCTCGGTTCGGGCGGGTGAAGTTCGAGAACGACGCAGCCCGTGAACGAGCGCGTCGCAGGCTCTTGCAGGCGGCGAAGCGATACGGCATCGTGCCGGTCGGCTTCATCGACGGGCAGCTGCGGTCGGAGCGGAGCGCCCGCACGCCCGACTTCTCGACCTTCCCGACGGGGGCCGTCACGTTCCTCATGACCGACATCGAGGGCTCGACCCAGCTGCTGCGCCGGCTCGAGGATCGCTACGCGAGCGTGCTCCGCGACGTTCGGGCGGTGATCCGCGATGCGGGCCGCCGGTGCGGTGGGCGCCTCGTCGATGCGCACGGCGACGAGTCGCTCACCGTCTTCGAGCGCACCCCGTCGGCCGTGGAGGCGGCGATCGACATCCAGCGCGAGCTACGCGCCAGGCAGTGGCTCGACGACCTCCCCGTTCGGGTACGTGCGGGCGTTCACGGCGGACGGCCCACGCTCACCGACACGGGCTACGTGGGACTGTCGGTGAACACGGTGGCTCGCGTGTGCTTCGTCGGCCACGGCGGGCAGATCCTGATCACCGGCAAGAACAAGGCGGCGGCGGAACGCACCCTGCCAGCCGGTGTCCGAGCCCGGAGTCTGGGTCGGTACCGACTGGCAGGTCTGCCGCAGCTTCAGCCACTGTTCCAGGTGGAGGCGAAGGGGCTGCCCACCCGCTTCCCTCCGCTTCGAACCGGCTAGCGCTGGTCGTCTCCCTCGTCGTGCGAACCGTCGTCGCCGGTTCCGTTCTCATCCTCGGTTCCGGCGTCGCCGCCGTTCTCGTCCCCGTTCGAGTCGTCGTGCGACGGGTCGTCGGAGGGGCTGTCGTCGTGCGACGGGTCGTCGTCGTGCGACGGGTCGTCGGAGGGACTGTCCGAGTTGGAGGGTCCGTCCGACGGGTCGTCGTCGTCTGAGCGGGAAGCGTCGTCCGACGGGTTGCCATGGTTCGAGGGATCGTCCGACGGGCTGTCCGACGAGCTCGGTGCCAAGGTCGGCGCATCGCTCGTGCTCGACGAAGCCGGCACGGTTGCCGGTGTGGACGAGCCCTGAGCCAGCGCCATCGTCCCGCCGATGGCGAGCGCGGCCAGTGCGATCGTTGCGAACACCGCGATCCTGCGTGAGATCCGCTGCATGTCGGTTCTCCTTCCGTTCGTGGCCGGCTCCGGTGAGCCGCCTGATGCCACGCTACGGAGGGGCGGGTTGTGGGGTGCCCAGAGAGGCGTTAAGGCAGGGGAAACTCTCAGTCGTCGTCAGGCTCGGAGTCGTCCGAGCCGGAATCGTCGGAGCCGGAGCCCGAGCTGCCCGATCCGCTGTCGTCGGAACCCGATGCGCTCGAGCCGCTGTCATCGCTGGAGGGCTCGCTGCTCGCACCACCTCCCGACGGTGCCGACGACGGTGACCACGACCGGGTCGACCCATCGTCACCGCGGCGATCGGGGTCGGGGCTCTTCGTATCCGATGCGCTCGGCGCGAGGGATGGACCCCCACGATCATCGCTGAGGCGTGGCCGCAGCACGCTTCCCACTTCGTCGCCGGCCACCGCGAGAGCGCCGAGGGTGAGCGAGGTGGCCGCGACGAGCCCGGCGAGACCGAGCATGCCGATGACGAGGACCTTCTTCATGCTCAGCACCGTACCCGAGGGCGCGTTAAGGCCCGGCTAAGGATGATCCGTGGGAACGTCCGGAACGCGCCGGGCAGCACTCGGCTGCACCCGGCGGAGCCGGATCGCGATGCTCGCCCCCCCGCCTTCGGCTGCCTGCACGTCGATGGTGCCGTTCCATCGCTCGACCAACTCGCGAGCGATCGCGAGTCCGAGCCCCGAGCCCTCGCCCTGCGAAGCCCGCCCCCGATAGAAGCGTTCCGTGACGCGATCGCGTTCATCGTGCGGGATGCCTGGGCCGTGATCGCGCACCGTGACCACGACGCGACCCTGATCGAGAGCGGACCCGAGCTCGATCGGTCCTGCACCGTACGCGATGGCGTTGTCGATCAGGTTGTCGAGCACCTGATCGAGATCGTCCGGGCCCACGAGGGCCACCGCCTCGTCGGTGCCGGCCTCATCGCCCGATGGCGTCACCACCACCGCTGAGCCGGCCCGCACGGCTCGCTCCTGCCAGCGGTCGACGGCGTTCGAGATCGCGGTCCTCACATCGGCGTGGGTCTGTTTGCCTTCCTCGATCTCGCGCGCCATCGTGAGCAGGCGCTGCACGATCTCCGCGAGCCGATCCACCTCCATGTCGGCCGCCCGCAACTGCGAGTTCACGCGCTCGTCCGACGACTCGGCGATCGCCGATTCGATCCGGAGCTTCATGCCGGTGAGCGGCGTCCGAAGCTGATGCGAGGCGTTGGCGACGAACTCACGCTGTGCGCGCACGGTGCGCTCGACCCGATCGGCCATCTCGTCGAACGATCCGGCGAGATCCTGCACCTCGCTGGCACCCTCGATCTCGCCGGCCCTCGTCGACAGGTCGCCCCGCCCGAGCTGTCTCGCCACGGCGGCCAGCCGGGTGAGGGGGCGCGCGAGCGATCCGGCGAGCGCCACCGCCAACGCGAGCCCCGCGACCAGCCCGGCGACCGCGACGATCACGATGGCGAGCGTCGCGCGTCGCACGTTGTCCTGCACCCGGTCGACCCCTCGCGAGACCCGCACCGCACCGACGAGCCGTTGCTCATCGATGACGGGAGCGGCCGCGACCACGATCTCGCCACCTTCCTCGAGGCTCATGCGGGTCTCGACCGACGGTTGCGACGCGAGCGCCGATGTCACCTCGGGACGCCCCGGGGTCGCGAAGTCCTCCCCGAGGTCCTCTCCCTGCTGGGAATCCGCGATGACGGTGCCGTCGACATCCAACACGACCACGCGCCCGCCCACGTCGCTCGCGTATCGGAGGACGCTCGCGGTGAGGGCACGCCGCTCGCGCTGCGTGCCGGCGACGCGATTGTCGTCGAGCAACACCGCGATGGTCTGGGCGTTCGTGAGCACCAGGGCTTCGAGCTCCGACCTCGCTCGATCGCGCAGCACGATGCCGAGGGGGATCGTGAGGGCCACGATCACGACGAGCAAGATGTAGACGAACGAGACCACCAGCCTCGTGCGGACCTTCATGTCTGCGAGGCGAAGCGGAAGCCCACGCCGCGCACCGTCGTGATGTACACCGGAGCGGAGGGGTCATCCTCGAGCTTCTTGCGGAGCCACGAGATGTGCACGTCGAGCGTCTTCGTCGAACCGAACCAGTGGGGATCCCAGACCTCGTCCATGATCTCCTCACGGCCGATGACCTCGCCTGCGCGCGACATGAGCGTGCGCAGCAGATCGAACTCCTTGGCCGCGAGCTCGATCGGCTCCCCGTGCTTGGTGACCGTGCGCGACGCCGGATCGAGCTCGATCGCCCCCACCACGATGGGCGATCGGGTCGTGGCCGAACTCCGCCCGCGGCGTTGGATCGCACGGATGCGCGCCACCAGCTCGCCGGCGGAGAAGGGCTTGACCACGTAGTCGTCGGCGCCGAGCTCGAGCCCCACGATGCGATCGACCTCCTCGCCGCGAGCGGTGAGCATCACGATCGGCACGTCGGACGACCTGCGGATCTCCCGGCAGAGGTCACGGCCGTCGCCATCGGGAAGCATCACGTCGAGCAGGATCAGATCGGGCTCCGATCGACCGACGGCGTCACGGGCCGCGGCGATCGTGGCGACGACCTCTGCTGAGAAGCCTTCCCTCGCGAGATGCTCGGCGAGCGGCTCGCTGATCGCCGGCTCGTCCTCGACGACCAGCACCCGGATGCTCATTGCCCCGATGGTAGCCGGGTCGTTGGCCGTTCCCATCCAAGGGTTCGGAACGAACCGGCCAAGCGGAAGCCAAGGTTCGGAGCACCGCCGTTCGGGTATGCGGCGTCTGATGGATCAGCCACGGAACGGGAGGGGTCACGCATGAGCGGTCACGAAGTGGCAGGCGGAGTCGTCAAGGTCGTCGAGCTGGTCGGCAGCTCGGACACGTCGTTCAGCGACGCGGTGCGCAACGCTGTCCGCGTCGCATCGTCGACGTTGCGCAACATCCAAGGTGTCGATGTCATCGGCAGCAGTGCGACGGTCGGCGACGACGGTGAACTCACGCTCTACAAGGTGCAGTGCAAGGTGGCCTTCCTCGTCGAGCACGGCACCGCACAGAGCAACGCCGGGGAGACGGGCGGATCGGGACAGGGTGAGAGCGGGCACCCGACCGACGAGCCGCCCGACGGCATCACGGCTGAGACGATCGCATCGGTCGACGACGGTCGCGACCACTGAGCGACGTGGAGCAGCGACCTCCGGCCTAGGCCGGAGGTCTCGTTCTCATTGCACGACGCGTCGAGGCCCGCCGTCCGGGGTAACCCCGGCTCACACACGAAAGGGGGGTAGACATGCCCTACTACGAACCGGAATCACACGATCACGTGCGCGACGTGCAGGACCCGGAGCGCACCGGCGGGATCGTCGGCTTCGCAGCGATCAAGTACACCGCGATCGTCGTGATCGTGCTCGCGATCCTCGGCTTCCTCGCGTTGTACGTGCTTCCTCGCGTCGGTTGAAACCCGCCGCGTCGCTCGCCGGCGAGTGCCGATACGGGTGACGCGAGCAGCGCGTTTGCATCGCTGCACGGGTTGCGTCAGCGTTCGAGCGGGCGGGGGCCATCTTCCAGCTCGGCAGGTTCCGCGCCGCGCACCGCTATCGTGTGACCGGCGGTGCTCGGCCGGATCGTGCCGTTCGCGCCCCCGCCCGCTCCTCGTTGTCGTACATGCGGCCGACCGGCCGCCGCGTGACGAGCTATCACCCGACCCCCTCGGGCGGCGGCTCCTCCTCCGCTTGAGCGGGTGGCGCCGGCACCGACTCGGGCCACGACGTGGTGATCGTGCGCGCGGCCGCGGCCTCGGCCCCGAGCACGAGCAGCGTGACGTCGCCCGACACGTCCACGGCGCTGAGGTCGAGCGGGCCCCCGCACCCGCCGGCTCCCACCAGCACCGTCGACCGGTCGAGCCATCCGAGGATCGTGGTCGGCTCGGTGCTATCGGGGAGCGCCGGACGCGCGGTCGAGGGGCTCAGCACGATCGTCGCGGTCCGATCCGCGCATCGGGTCCCTTCGTCGAAGGCCGCCAGACGTCCCGAGGGCGCGAGATGCAGGTTGGAGACTTCCTGGCCGTCGTCACCTCGCCACCCGTCGGTGAATCCGGTCCGGTCGGCGAGGTCCATCGAGTGGATCTGCGGATAGCCACCGGCGTGCTGCGCGGTCCACACGAGGTGCTGCCCGTTCGGCGTGAACGCGATCGACGTGAACCGCGTGCCACCCTTCGAGAAGACGAGGCGGACGGGATCGGTTCCTTCGTTCGTCGAGAGCCAGATCGCTTGCTCTCCGTGCAGGTCGATCACGAACGCCAGCGCGAGACCACTCGGGTGGTAGGCGACATCGAGGTAGCGCCCGCCGGGCAACGAGTCGAGCGCATCGACCCGGCCGTCGTCGACGAAGCGCTTGCCGGGCGTGCGCTCGCCGCGCCGCGAGAAGACGATCGCGAGGCCCATCGGATGGCCCCAGTCGAACGCGACGGCTCCCATGTCGACCGGCGGCAGCGACGGAGCGTCGTCCGTCACGCCACGCACCTCGAGATCGGCGAGCAGCACACGGTCGCCTTGGGGTCCCCATGCGAACGGCCCCGCGTCGTCGACCCCGAACAGGCACGAGGGTCGATCGCGGCCCGGGTCGAGGGCCCAGGCCCGCCCCTCGGCGACGAAGGCCACCGTCTGCGCGGGTTTCGGGGCGCGGTCCGAACATCCAGTCGGCAGTGCTGCGCCCGAGGCCATCGTCACACCCGGTGCGGGTGTCGGCGAAGGCATGGAGGGCTGCGGAGCAGGCGTCACGCTCTCGGTCGCCGGCTGCGGCTGCTGCGTACACGCGACCGAGGCCAGCACGAGGGCCGCCACGAGCCGAGTGCGTCTGTCGTCGCGCATCTGGATCCGCCGGCAACGCTACACCCAACCCGGCGAGGTTTCCCGTCTCGGGTGCACCGGGTAGGGTGCAGCCGACGCCGGAGCGACCCCCGCACCCGGCGCCGATCGAAGGGAGACCCCTGTGGTGCGAAGAGCAGCGCTCCTGGCCGTGTCCGCGCTCACCGCCGTGACGTTGCTCGGCGCTCCGGCCTCCTCGATCACCGGGAACTACGTGCCGGACTTCCAGCACCCGTTCGTCGGACTCGTGGTCTTCTACGACGACGAGGGCGCGTTCAGCCATCGCTGCTCCGGCTCGCTGCTCACGCCGATCGTGTTCCTCACGGCAGGGCACTGCACCGAGGGCGTGAACTCGGCCCGGGTGTACGTCCAGCAGGACGCCGGAGCTCACTTCGACGCCGAGATCGAGCTGGACCCGGTGTCCGGCTATCCGGAGACGTGCGCACCGGGAACCGCAGACGTCTGCACCACGTCGAGCGAGCTCTACAACTACGGCTTCCACGACTTCGTGGGCTTCCCGAACACCAGGGACGCGGGCCTCGTGATCCTCGACGCACCGATCGACCTGCCGGAATACGGGGTGCTCGCCTCGCCCGGGTCGCTCGATCGGCTGGCCGACCGGCTCGCCAAGAAGCACGTGACGTTCACCGTCAGCGGCTACGGCCTCAGCAGGACGAACCCGGCGTTCACGCTGTCGTTCCGGTCGCGCCTGATGGCGAAGACCACGCTCGTCAACCTGCACAACGCGCTCACGAGGGGCTTCAACCTGCAGACCACAGCCAACCCCGGCGGTGGCAAGGGCGGCACCTGCTTCGGCGACTCGGGTGGTCCCGTCTTCAGCGGCGGCTTCGGCTCCAACACGATCGTGGGCGTGACGTCGTTCGGACTGAGTCCGACGTGTCGAGGCGTGGATTTCGCCTACCGGACAGACCGGCGCGCGGTGCTCCGCTGGATCCTCGGTCATGTCCCAGCGAGCGAGCGAGACGAGATCGAGGTGGTCCGGCTCTGACCGACGCGATGCACGATCGGGAGGACGACGAGGTCGAGCCGGCCAAGGGTGCGCTGACGGCCATGCTCGTCGCGAAGCTCGCACCTTGGCTCATCCGGATCGGCTCCTACCTCGCGATCGCCGGCGCCGCGGGTGGGTACGGCTGGT